>NZ_JBPGXG010000001.1:0-103193 GCF_056755255.1 Monashia sp. HAY1-5C
TCCGTCGTCGGCAGCGTCAGATGTGTATAAGAGACAGATGCACCACACCCCCACCCGACCGTCGACCCACCCCTCGCACGACCTCACTTCCCGCCCCTCGCCCGACAGGACGTCGCGGCGCCGTCCCGTCCGCGCTCTCGTCGTCGTCGCCGCCCTCGTCGCCGCGATCCTCGTCCCCGCGCTCGCCTCCCCCGCTCGGGCGGGCGACGCCACCGTCCCACCCATCCCGAGCGGGCTCCCGACCGCCATCGAGGGCCTGTCACCCTACGTGCCGAACACCGGCTGCGACCTCCGCAACCGCACCGGAACCCTCAAGCTCGGCAACCTCATCAAGGCCACCTACGCGAACAGCTACAGCACGCTGCGTTCGTGCACCGGTGCGACCAGGCCGAACTCCGAACACTTCGACGGGCGCGCCCTCGACACGTTCTTCAACGTGCGCGACACCGCCGAGCGGGCCGACGCCGGCGCCCTGCTCACGTGGCTGCTCGCGACCGACGACTCCGGCAACCGCTTCGCCAACGCGCGCCGCCTCGGGGTCATGTACATCATCTGGAACAACAAGATGTGGAGCTCCTACCGCACGGACGAAGGGTGGCGTCCGTACCTCAACTGTGCCCAGACGCCGGAGCCGTCGGCCGACACGAACTGCCACCGCAACCACATCCACCTCACACTCTCGTGGGAGGGCGCGCTCGGTCGCACCTCGTTCTGGACCAAGCAGGTCGCTGCGGTCGACTGGGGCCCCTGCCGCCCGTCGGACCTCAACTGGTCCGCCGGCTACTCGAGCGCCAATGTCCGACGCTGCCCGGCCTACAGCACGGTCACGGCGCCCGCGGGCGCGAGCTCGCTGCTCAAGGAGCTGGTGCCGCGCTCCGGCATGGTGCTGCGCTACGGCATGACCGGGGCCGCGGTCTCGTCGCTGCAGAAGGCGATCGGCGTCTCGCCGACCGGCAGCTTCCTGTCCACGACCTCGGCTCGGCTCAAGGCCTGGCAGCTGGCCCACGGCCTCGTGGCGAGCGGCATCGCGTACCACTCGACGTGGCGGGCCCTGCTCAAGGCCAACGGGATGCGCTGAGGCCCATCCACCCGCTCGACCCGCTCGACCCGTCAGCCCGCCCGGCCGCCCCGCCGGGCGGGCTGACGCGTCCCCGGCGCCGCGGGTGACGCCTCAGGCGGCGTGGGACGACGGAGCGTAGGCGTGGTCGACAGCGCGGCGGACGTGGGCGTGCGGCCACGACATCGCGAGCAGGCCCACGAGGAGGAGGCAGACCGCGGCGCAGATGGCGACGGCCGGATGGGGCCCGGCGTGCGAGCCGAGCCACCCCGCCACGAGGTAGGCGGCCCCCGCCGCGGCGATCGACACCGACCCGGCGAGGGAGAAGATGCGGCCACGCAGCTCGGGCTCGGTGACGAGCGCGAAGGTGGCCTGCAGCGGGACCATGAACGCCTGGCACATGCCGGACACGAGGAAGAGCCCCGCGACGATGACGACCGGCGGTTGCAGGGCGGTCGCGAGCAGCGGCAGCGGCATGAGCAGCGCGAGCGGCACGATGGAGCGGTTCTGCTGGTGCACGCCACGCCGGCCGATGATGACGATGCCGACGATGGCCCCGACGATGGGCGCGGCCATGAGGACGCCGCCCCAGCTGGCCGCTCCGTGGTGCGCCGCGATCGGGATGGCCAGCGCCTCGGGGGCCGCGATGCCGAGGCACGCCACCGCGCTGAGCAGGACGAGGCGGGCCAGCACGGGATGCCGGGCGAGGTCACCGGCTGCGGTGCCGAGGTCGTGCAGGAAGCCCCGCACGCCCTTGCCGCGCTCGCCCGACACGGGCCGCAGGTCGACCACGACGAGGATCACGAGGGCGGCCAGCACGAAGGTCACGAGGTCGATGAGCAGCCCGAGCTCCGGGCCGACGAGCGCGACGATGCCACCGCCGAGGGCCAGACCGATGGCCTGGTTGGCCTGCTCGGACATCGCGCCGAGGCCGATGGCGCGAGCGTAGGTGTGGCGGTCCTCGAAGAGGTCGGTGAGCAGCACCATGTTCGAGGCGACCGAGGCTCCCCCGACGAGCTCGAGGAGGAACAGGACCGCGAACACCGACGGCAGGTGGACGCCGGAGCCGCCCACCACGAGCCACATCAGGCCGAGGACGCAGGCGGCGCGCAGCAGGTGCGACCAGATGAGGACCCACTTGTAGGGGAACCGGTCGACGACCGGCCCGACGAGGCTGCGGCCGAAGAACGAGGGCACGAGGCTCACCGCGAGCGTCGTGGCCGTCGCCAGCGGCGAGGACGTCATCTGGTAGACGACGGCCGCGATGGTGACGCGGGCGATGTAGTCACCCCACATCGACAGGGCGTTGGCCCCGAAGACCGGGAGGAAGTGCGGGGTCCGGAGCACGGCGGCGTAGGACGGCACGCCGGGGCCTGCCTCACCACCGCTCGCACTCACGGGATGACGCTACCCCGAGGTGGTGAGTCGTAAAAGTTGAAATCAGTCGCGTGCCGACAGCGTCGGGCGACGCGCCGCCACAGCTCCCACAGCTCGGCTCCCTCACCCGCCGGCCGACCCATGATCCGGCCCATGCCGTCGGCGTCGCGGACGTCCGAGGGCACGCTGTCGATGGACCGCCCACGCCAGAGCACGCCGGCGTTGCGCAGCATGGCGCCGAGCCGCCACGCGTCGCGCAGGGCCGTGGCGTCGTCGGCGTCGATGAGCCCCGCGTCGGCGAGGGCGTCGAGCGCCGCCATCGTGCCGGTGACGCGCAGCGCCGGGTGGTCGTGCGCGTGCCGCAGCTGGCCCAGCTGGACGGTCCACTCGACGTCCGTGAGGCCGCCGCGGCCCAGCTTGATGTGCGTACGCGGGTCGGCGCCCCGCGGAAGCCGCTCGCTCTCGACGCGCGCCTTCATGGTGCGGATGTCGCGCACCTGGCCCTCGTCGAGGCCGCCCTCGGGCCAGCGCAGCGGCGCGATGAGCGCGCGGAAGTCCTCGGCGAGGGCGTCCGAGCCGGCGACCGGCGTCGCCCGCAGCAGGGCCTGGAACTCCCACGTCAGCGCCCACCGCTCGTAGTACGTCCGGAAGGAGTCGAGGCTGCGCACGAGGGGGCCGTTCTTGCCCTCGGGCCGAAGGTCGGCGTCGAGCCCGAGGGCCGGGTCGGCGCCGGTGGCCGACAGCAGCTTGCGCAGGTCCTGGACGACCGCGGTGACCCGAGCCTGGACGTCCGCCTCGGCGAAGCCGTCCCCGGGGCGTGTCACGAACATGACGTCGGCGTCCGAGGAGTACGTCAGCTCACCGCCACCGAAGCTGCCCATGGCGACGACGAGCACCTCGCCGCCCAGCGGCTGCCCGCCACGCTCGGCCTCGGCGACGACGGCCTCGAGGCTCACCTGGATCGTCGCGGCCGTGAGGTCGGTCAGGGCCGTGCCGACCCCGGCGAGGTCGAGCTCGCCGACGAGGTCGGCGAGGACGATCCGCAGCAGCTCGTGACGCCGGATCGCGCGCACCGCGGCCACGGCCTCGGCGGCGGTGTCGCGGCGCCCGGCCGCCGAACGCATCGTCGCCTCGATGGCCGCACGACCCCGGGCGGCGAGACCGTTCGGGTCACCGAGGACCGACACGCTCTCGGGCGAGCTGACGAGCAGGTCCGCGGCGTAGCGGCTGCGGGCGAGGCAGTGCGCCAGCCGGTCTGCCGCGCGGCCCTCGTCGCGCAGCATCTTGAGGTACCAGTGCGTCGTGCCCAGCTCGTCGGAGACGCGGCGGAAGGACAGCAGCCCGGCGTCGGGGTCGGCCTCGTCGGCGAACCACGCGAGCATGACCGGCAGCAGGGTGCGCTGGATCGCGGCGCGTCGGCTCACCCCGGTCGTCAGCGCCTCGATGTGCCGGAGCGCGCCCGCCGGGTCGCGGAAGCCGAGCGCCGACAGCCGCTGCCGCGCGGCCTCCGCGCTGAGGCGGGCATCGGTCGGGCTGAGCTTGGCCACGGCCGCGAGCAGCGGGCGGTAGAAGAGGCGCTCGTGCAGTCGCCGGACCTCGCGTGCCGACGCCTGCCGCTCCCCCACGACCTCCTTCTCGGGGTCCGTGCGGTGGCCCATCGAGCGGCCGAGCCGCCGCAGGTCGGCCTCGGTCACCGGCATGAGGTGGGTGCGCCGCAGCCGGTGCAGCTGGATGCGGTGCTCGAGGCAGCGCAGCTGACGGTAGGCACGGTCGAGCACCGCGGCGTCGTCGCGGCCGACGTAGCCGCCGCGGGCGAGGGCGGCCAGGGCCTCGAGGGTCGTCGCCGAGCGAAGCGACGCGTCGGTGCGGCCGTGGACGAGCTGGAGCAGCTGGACGCTGAACTCGACGTCGCGCAGCCCACCCGGCCCGAGCTTGAGCTGGCGCTCGGCCTCACCGGCCGGGACGTGCTGCTCGACGCGACGACGCATCGCCTGGACGTCCTCGACGAAGTGGCCGCGGCTCGCCGCCTCCCACACCATGGGCGTGATCTCGGCCTTGTAGCGCAGCCCGAGGTCCTGGTCACCGGCCGAGACCCACGCCTTGAGCAGCGCCTGGAACTCCCACGTCTTGGCCCAGCGCTCGTAGTACGCCTTGTGGCTGCGGATTGTCCGCACGAGGGGTCCCTGCTTGCCCTCGGGACGCAGCGCCGCGTCGACCGGCCACAGGCTGCCCTCCGGCGTGGGCGTCGAGCAGGCCCGCATCGTCGCGGTCGCGAGAGCCGTCCCGACGCGCAGGGCGGTGTCCTCGTCGACGCCCTCGGCGGGCTCGGCGACGAAGATGACGTCGACGTCGCTGACGTAGTTGAGCTCGCCGCCGCCGGTCTTGCCCATCCCGATGATGGCGAGCCGGCAGGCCTCGTGGCCCGGACCGTGCTCCTCGCGGGCGATGACGAGGGCCGCCTCGAGGGCTGCCTCGGCGAGCTCGGCGAGGGCCTCCCCGACCGTCGGCATCATGGCGAGCGGGTCGGCCGAGGTCAGGTCGAGCGCGGCGACCCGGATCAGCCCGCGACGGTAGGCGATGCGCAGGCTGTCGAGGGCGGACAGCCCCTGCCCTCGGTGGGTGACGGCGCCGACGAGCTCGGCCCGGATCTCCTCCCCGCTGACACGTCGCGCGCGCGCCGCCTCCACCCAGTGCTCGGGGTGGCGCACGAGGTGGTCGACGAGGGCCGTCGACCCACCGAGCACGGCCGTGACGCGGACGCGGCCCTCGCCCTCGGTGGCCAGCTCACGCGCGAACGCGCTGATGCCCCAGTCGGCGTCGTCGTCGAGGCGGGCCAGCGACTCGGCGACGCGGACCAGCCCGAGCAGGCCCTCGTCGGGGTCGGCGGTGTCGCCGACCGCCGCGACCAGGTCGTCGAGGTGCCCGTCAGGGGTGGCGGCCCGCAGCGGAACCAGCGCCCGGTCGCCGAGCAGGCCGGCGGCTCGTGCCGGGTCGGCGAAGCCGAGCCGGGCGAGCGCCCCGGCGGTCGTGGTCGTGCGCGATGACATCGGTGTCGGGTCAGCTCGCTTCGGGTCGCGTCAGAGGCGGGGCAGGTAGCGGTTCAGCTCGAACTGGCTGACCTCGTTGCGGTAGTCGACCCACTCCTGGCGCTTGTTGCGCAGGAAGAAGTCGAAGACGTGCTCACCGAGGATGTCGGCGACGAGGTCGCTGCTCTCCATCACCTCGAGGGCGCGGCCGAGCGAGGCGGGCAGCGGCTTGATGCCCATGGCGCGACGCTCGGAGTCGGTGAGGCTCCACACGTCGTCCTCGGTCTCCGGCGGCAGGTCGTAACCCTCCTCGATGCCCTTGAGACCGGCACCGAGCAGCACGGCGAACGCGAGGTAGGGGTTGCACGCGGCGTCGAGGGAGCGCACCTCGACGCGCGTCGACTGGCCCTTGTTGGGCTTGTGCATCGGAACCCGCACGAGGGCCGAGCGGTTGTTGTGGCCCCAGGTCAGGTGGGCCGGCGCCTCGCCCCCTCCCCAGAGCCGCTTGTACGAGTTGACCCACTGGTTGGTGACGGCGGCGATCTCGGCGCCGTGGGTCAGCAGGCCGGCGATGAACTGCCGCCCGACCTTGCTGAGCTGGTACGGCGCCCCGGCCTCGTAGAAGGCATTGGAGTCGCCCTCGAAGAGCGACAGGTGGGTGTGCATGCCCGAGCCCGGGTGCTCCGAGAACGGCTTGGGCATGAAGGTCGCGTAGATGCCCTGCGTCAGCGCGACCTCCTTGACGACCGTGCGGAACGTCATGATGTTGTCGGCGGTGCTCAGGGCGTCGGCGTAGCGCAGGTCGATCTCGTTCTGGCCGGGCGCCCCCTCGTGGTGGCTGAACTCGACCGAGATGCCCATGTTCTCGAGCATCGTGATCGCCGCCCGGCGGAAGTCGTGGCCCGTGCCGTGCGGCACGTGGTCGAAGTAGCCGGCGTCGTCGACCGGCACGGGGCGGCCCTGCGCGTCACGGCCCTGCTCGAGGAGGAAGAACTCGATCTCGGGATGGGTGTAGAAGGTGAAGCCGAGGTCGGCGGCCCGGGTCAGCGCCCGCTGGAGGACGTGCCGGGGGTCGGCGTTGCTCGGTGAGCCGTCCGGCAGCTGCAGGTCGCAGAACATCCGGGCGGTTCCCGGCGGGTCCCCCCGCCAGGGCAGGATCTGGAAGGTCGAGGGGTCGGGCTTGGCGAGCATGTCCGCCTCGTACACCCGGGTCAGGCCCTCGATCGCCGAACCGTCGAAGCCGATGCCCTCGGCGAACGCGCCCTCGAGCTCCGCCGGCGCGACGGCCACGGACTTGAGGGTGCCCAGCACGTCCGTGAACCACAGACGGACGAACCGGATGTCACGCTCCTCGATCGTGCGCAGCACGAACTCTTCCTGACGGTTCATGTGTCGATCCTGCCGCATCGCTGTTTCACCGACGTTAAGAGACTCGCAGCCCGAGACACCCGACGCGCACGGGCCCCCGGGGACACGTCCCCGGGGGCCCGCACGTCAGCCGACCTCAGGTCACTTGAAGCTGACCTTGACCTGCAGCTCGTTGCCACCGTCGGAGGTCTTGGCGACCGTCATCGTCGTGCCCGAACCGGCCACCTTGGTGGAGGCCCACGGGTTCGCCGAGGACCAGTACCGGTTGACGTCGGAGTCGTCGAAAGTCGGGATGGCCGGCCGCGACGGGACCACGGTCTCGACGCCGTTGCGGTGGAAGCTCACCGCGTCGGTGGCCTCCTGGCCGAACGTCGCGTCGAACGGCTGGCGACGGTTGCCGAGCATCGTCTGGGTGCCGTTGGCGTTGTCCAGCATGATCGGCGCGGGTCGCGCGTCGACCGGCAGCACCTGACCGCCACCCGGGTGGTCCTTCGTGTTGTTGTCGCCGTACTCACCGTTGGCGAACCAGACGAGCATGCCGTTCTGGTACGGGAAGCGCTCCACCCAGTCGGGCTTGGTCGTGGCCCAGCCGAAGTTGTACGGACCGGTCTTCAGCGTGGCGTCATAGCCGCTGTAGACGCGGTTCTCGGCGAAGTAGACGTCCTGCACCTGCTTGGAGGTCGTGCCGTCGATGATGCTGAACCCGTCGGCGGTCCACGCCCCGGCGCCCGACTCGACGTCGTCGACCGGACCGGCCGTGCCGTCCGTCGTCACCGTGACGTCGTCGACGAATGCCTCGCTCGCCACGCCGCCGTCGGTGGCGACGCGGAAGCGGAACTGGACCGACGTGCCCTTGTAGGCCGACAGGTCGAAGCTCTTCTTCGCCCAGCCGAAGATGCCGTTGACCGGCTGGCCCACCTGCGTCCACGTCGCACCGTTGTCGGTGGAGACCTCGCCGTAGAGGTAGTCGTAGTCCGGCTCGAGGTTGCCCTGGACCCAGGCGTCGACCGAGGCCGACGTCGTGGCGCCGGTCAGGTCGACGGTGCGCGACAGGGTGGCGTCGAGGTTGTCGCCGAAGCCGCTCCACCACTCACCCGAGCCCGAGTGGGGGGTGTTGCGGTCGGAGGTGACGGTGCGCTCGGGCAGCGGGACGACCAGCGCCTGGTAGTTCGTCCTGCTCGCGCGGTCGGCCGGGCCGAGCTTGACGGTCATGTCGGTGCCGTACGGGACGACCTTGTAGTCGAGCCAGCCGAGCTGGAGCTTCTCCCACGGGCCCATGTAGCCGGGCGTCGTGCCGATGGAGTCGGTGCCGTGGTTGAGCCACGACCCGCCGCTCATGAGAGTCCAGAAGGCGGTGCTGTTGTCGCCGCCGTTCGTGTCGTAGAGGTCGGGCAGGCCGAGGTCGTGCCCGAACTCGTGCGAGAACACGCCGAGGCCGCCGTTCTCGGGCTCGGTCGTGTAGTCACCGATCCAGATGCCGGAGCTGCCGAGCGGCACGCCACCGAGCTTGTTGCCCTCCGGTCCGGTCTTGCCGGCGTCGGTCGAGAAGGCGTACCAGCGGTGCGACCAGATGGCGTCGACGCCCTGGGCGCCACCGCCGGCCTCCTCGCCCTCACCGGCGTGGATCGCCTGGAAGTGGTCGATGTAGCCGTCCGGCTCGTTGAAGTTGCCGTCGCCGTCGTAGTCGTAGCGGTCGACCTTGTCGAACTGCTTGAGGTAGTCGGCGATCTCGGCGTCGGACCTGCCCTTGGCCTTCTGGTCGTCGTACCAGGCGCTGGCGGTGTCCTTGATGTAGTTCCAGTAGCCGTCGGCGTTGTTCTTCGCGCCGTAGCGGGCCTCGTTGTAGGGGACGGTCACCCAGTCGGAGACGTCACCCTTGGCCAGGAAGCGGCCGTTGGACTGCTTGAGGTAGAAGTTCTTGAACGACTCGCCGTCGCCGAACATCATGTCGAGGTAGTGGGCGCGGTTGAAGTCCGGGACCCAGTACGTCGAGTTGTCGTCGGTGCTGTTGCCGTCCCAGGTGCGGTCCGGGCTGGCGATCTGGTTGTGCACCGGGCCGGGCGCCGTGCTGAAGCCGGTCTTCGTCTGGGTGCCGAAGTCGGTAAGGACCGTGAAGATGTCCTCTTCACGGTTGACCGGGTAGTCGACGTACCGCGACGTACCGGGCTTGCCGCCCTTGCCCTTGCTCTTGACCTCGATGACGCGGTTGCCGCCGATGGTCTTCGTCGTCGCCTCGCCCCTGAGGAGCTTGTGGACGGCGTCCTGGCGCTCGGCGTTCTTGGCCTCGGCGAGGGGGTTGGGCAGGTTGTCGGGCTGCGAAGCCTGCGCGGCCGCGGGGTCACCGCTCACCGTCGCCGTCGCCACGGGCGTTGCCTGAGCCTGCGTCGGGGCGGTGAGGCCGGTGACGACGAGCGCCCCCACGGCCAACCCCGAGACAGCACTCCACTGGCGCTTGTTCAAGATCTGTCCTCCTGGTCACAGAGCGCCTCCATCCGGCGCCATCGCGTATCAGAACACAGATCACCGACAATGTGGCCGGGAGTGGACGGGGAAACGAAAAAACTTGTGGTACAGGGCTGTTCGGACAGGAGAACGTAAAAACTTCGTAAAGAGACGGGTATCGGACCTTGGCAACGGCGAGACGATCGGATACGGGTCACAGCAGTCACACCGGGCCCGTGTCTGCGAGGCCCGGGGACCACCCGACCGGACCGGTCCGGGGTCCCGGCGGCCCGTCGATATGCTCGGCGACATGAGCAGCGACGCCGCCGAGGAGCCGAGCCCGTACGGCTCGGGCGCCCGGGACCTGTCAGGTGGCGCCGGGAGCACCGGGCCGGGCTCGGGCTCGGGCTCGCCCGTCGTGGACCCCGGGCCGCGCCGGGTCCGCATCCCGCACCTGCAGGCGATGAAGGCCGAGCGGCGTCGCTGGGCGATGCTCACGGCGTACGACATGTACGCCGCGCAGATCTTCGACGAGGCCGGTATCCCCGTCCTGCTCGTCGGCGACTCCGCCGGCAACAACGTGTACGGCTACGAGACGACGGTGCCGGTGACGCTCGAGGAGCTGGTGCCCCTCGTGCGCGCGGTCTCGAGCGCCGCCCGGCGCGCGCTCGTCGTCGCCGATCTCCCGTTCGGCTCGTACGGGGCCTCCGTCGAGCAGGGCTTCGCCAGCGCGGTGCGCCTCATGAAGGAGGGCCTGGCCCACGCGGTCAAGCTCGAGGGAGGCACCGCCATGGTCCCCCTTGTCCGGACCCTCACCGATGCCGGCATCCCCGTCATGGCGCACGTCGGGTTCACCCCGCAGAGCGAGCACCAGCTCGGTGGCTACCGGGTGCAGGGCCGTGGCGACGCCGCCGACGCGCTCGTCGACGAGGCGTTGGCCCTGCAGGACGCGGGCGCCTTCGCGGTGGTCCTGGAGATGGTTCCCGCCCCGGTGGCCGAGCGGGTCACCGAGGTGCTGGCCATCCCCACCATCGGCATCGGCGCCGGGCCGGCGACCGACGCCCAGGTGCTCGTCTGGAGCGACTTCGCCGGGCTGCGCGCGGGCCGGGCACCGCGGTTCGTCAAGAAGTACGCGGACCTGCGCGGCACCCTGCTCGCGGCAGCGCGCGCCTACGCCGAGGACGTCGCGGCAGGCACCTTCCCGGGTCCCGAGCACTCCTTCGACAGCTGAGGCGAGCCGGCCCGGCACGAAGGGTGCCGCCCGGCCGGCCGCGTCCTCGGGACCGTCAGTCCTCGACCTCCTCGTCGTCCCACGACGTGCCCGTCGTCCCCCTGCCCGCGGAGCCCTTCTCGTTCCAGGCGCGGTCCTCCGCGTCCCACTGGTCCGTCCTCGCCCGCGCGGTGTCGAGGGCGCGGCGCGCCTCCTCCTCCGTGGCGTACGGGCCCAGGACCTGCTCGCCGCGGCTGCGGTTCTCGTCGGTCTCGACCTGACCGGTGTCGACGTTGTACCAGAAGCTCACCTTCGCACTCCTTCTCGACCGGGGTCCGTCTCGTGGGCAGCCCTCGTGGCGGCCCACCTGCGACGACCTACACTCCACCGTATGCCGTTGCTCCAGCCCGGGGTGTCACCGCACCCGCTCAGTCCGCGACGCCCGGTGCCGGCCTCCATCGAGCGTCCCCACTACGTCGACGTGCCGAACCCCCGGGAGGACGGCGACGTCCTCGTCAAGGACGCCGAGACGATCGAGCGGATGCGGGTGGCGGGCCGGATCGCGGCCGACGCCATGGCTGCCGCGGCCCAGCGCATCGCGCCCGGCGTCACCACCGACGAGCTCGACGCCGTCGCCCACGAGTACCTCCTCGACCACGGCGCCTACCCCTCGCCGCTGGGCTACAAGGGTTTCCCGAAGTCGGTGTGCACGAGCGTCAACGAGGTCATCTGCCACGGCATCCCCGACGCGCGCCCCCTCGAGGACGGTGACATCGTCAACATCGACGTCACCGCCTACATCCACGGCGTGCACGGCGACACCGACGCCACCTACCTCGTCGGTGACGTCCCCGAGGAGTCCCGGCTGCTCGTCGAGCGGACCCACGAGGCGATGATGCGCGGCATCAGGGCGGCCCGGCCGGGCCGTGAGATCAACGTCATCGGACGCGTCATCGAGAGCTACGCCAAGCGCTTCGGCTACGGCGTCGTGCGCGACTTCACCGGCCACGGCATCGGGCTGGAGTTCCACTCCGGGCTCATCGTGCCCCACTACGACGCCGCGCCGAGCTACGCGACCGTCATCGAGCCGGGCATGACCTTCACCATCGAGCCCATGCTCAACCTCGGCACGCCGGAGTGGCGGATGTGGGACGACCGCTGGACCGTCGTGACGCGCGACGGCAGCCGCTCGGCCCAGTTCGAGCACACCATCGTCGTCACCGAGGACGGCAACGAGATCCTGACGCTGCCGACCGCGGCCATCCCCTAACCTCGCACGAGCGCCCGGTACCGGACCGTCGCTCCGGAGGCGCGACGACGACGACCACGACCACGACCACCACGACGACACGTCCTCAACACGAAGGCAGGGACATGGGCAAGAAGGGCAAGCCCCTCGGCATCGACATCGGCGGGAGCGGCATCAAGGGCGCACCGGTCGACCTCGCCGAGGGCGACCTCGCCGGCAAGCGGCTCAAGATCCTCACCCCGAAGCCAGCGACGCCCGACGCCGTCGCCGAGGTCGTCGACCAGATCGTCGAGCACTTCGCCGACGTCACCGGCGACTCGCCCATCGGTGTCACCGTGCCGGCCGTCGTCATCCGGGGCACCGTCCTGTCGGCGGCGAACATCGACCCGTCGTGGATCGACACCGACGCCGAGGCGCTCATCAAGGAGCACACCGGCCGCGCCGTCACCGTCCTCAACGACGCGGACGCCGCCGGCCTCGCCGAGATGTACTACGGCGCGGCGAAGGGCGTGCAGGGCCTCGTCATCCTCACGACGCTCGGCACCGGCATCGGCACGGCCCTCATCCACGACGGCCGCCTCGTCCCGAACTCCGAGCTCGGCCACCTCGAGATCGACGGTTTCGACGCCGAGGACCGGGCGGCGTCGTCGGTCAAGGACATCGAGGGCCTGTCCTGGGACGAGTACGTGGAGCGCCTCCAGCGCTACTACGACGTCATCGAGAAGCTCTTCTCCCCCGACCTCATCGTCGTGGGCGGCGGCATCTCCAAGGACAGCGAGGAGTTCCTGCCGCGGATCAAGCTGCGCTGCCCGATCGTGCCGGCGCAGCTGCGCAACCAAGCGGGAATCATCGGGGCAGCGCACCTCGCCGTCGACCTGGCGCAGGCCTGACTCAGGCCTGAGGGCAGCGCAGGTCGCGCGCGGGATGGGCGTGGGTTCGCCTGCGCCCCTGGGCATCCCGCGCGACGGCATCGTCAGGTGCCTCGGAGGCTCGCGAGCAGGTCAGGTGCGCGCCGGTCGTACAGGCGCGCACCGTAGCGGACGCCGACCGCGACCAGGACCGGTCCGAGTGCGAGCCCAGCGACCGCGGTGACCCACAGGAGCCAGGTCGCGGCCGGCGGCGAGTACGCGAGCCACGCGAGCAGCAGCACCGGCGAGGACAGCGCGACCGTGCCCGCGCTCGCCAGCGACTGGGCCACGATGGTGATGCCCGCAGCGCCCGGCGGCGCGCCGAAGGGGCTCTCCCCCGGCTCGGCCACCGGGTAGGGCAGCACGATGCTCATGACGCTCGACACCGCGTTGCCGGCGCCGAGGACGGTGACCGCGACCCCGAGGATGAGCGGCAGCAGGTCCCACCGGCCCCCGAGCCAGCTGCCGACGACGACGTACACGGGTCCCAGCACGGCGGCCAGCACGAGGTTCGGCACGACGCGACCGACGCGGTCGTCGAGACCGCGGGTGCCGGCGGCCACGTGCAGCCAGAACGCCCCCGACTCGTAGGCGATCGCGTTGTGCTCGCTCCAGCCGAGCAGGAAGGCCAGCAGCGGGCCCATGAGCAGCGGCGTCCACGTGACGTCGGCAGTCGCCCAGGGGATGAGCAGGGCGAGCGGGAAGACCGGCGTCATGAGCAGGCCGATCTGGTAGCGCGGGTCGCGTCGCCAGTACGTGAGGACCCGGGCCGCGACCGCACCCGCGGGCCGGTCCGGCACGCGGCCGAGCAGGCCGAGGTCGCCGGGAGGACTCGTGCCGGAGTCGCTGCGCGACACGGCGCGCGGGTTCTCGACCTGGCGGCGGACGGCGCGCGCCCAGAGGGCACCGACGCCGAGCAGGAAGGCGACGGCCAGGGCGAGGCGCAGCGCACCGACGAGCGGACGGCCGGCCGCCACGTCCCCCGGGGCGGCCCACGCCCAGCCGAGCGGCGTCCAGGCCACGACGCCCGACACGCGCACGGCGAGGCGTTGCACGTCGTCGACGTGGGCCGCGACCGACACGGCCGGCCCGACGAGGACGAGCACCACCAGACCGGCGACGACGAGGGTGTCGCGCCCACGGCGGCTCGAGGTCGCGGCCGTGGCCAGCGCGGACACCCACCGCGAGAGCGTGACGGCCGTGAGGAGGCCGACGGACGTGGCCAGGAGGGCGACGACCGTCGAGGCAGGGGTCCGGGACCACGCGACGACGACGCCGAGGCCGAGGATCCCGCTCGCGACGGACGGCAGCCCGACGAGCGCGGCCGCGACGAGGCCCACCGCGAGGGTCCGCGCCGGCACCGGGAAGGGGGCGAAGCGACCGGGGTCCAGGGTCGGGTCGGAGCCGAACGAGAAGAGCGGCACGACGACCCAGAGCACGATGCCGGCAGCCCCGGCGAGGGGCAGGGCGACGGTCGCGACCTCCAGCGAGCCGCGCAGCGACGCCAGGATGAGCGTCAGCCCGGTGACGAGGACCGAGAAGTAGACGATGCCGACGACGGCGCCGACGGTCTGGGCCCGACTGCGGCGGAAGATGTTCCGCAGCAGGGTCAGCTTCAGTCGGACGAGGTGCGCAACCACGAGAGCCCCACCACCTCGGTCGACCCGCCGACGAGGTCGACGAACCGCTCCTCGAGCGAGCGTCCCGCGCGGACGTCGTCGAGACCCCCTGCCGCGAGGACCGAGCCCTCGGCGATGACGGCGACGTGCGTGCAGATCCGTTCGACGAGGTCCATGACGTGGCTGGACAGGACGACGGTGCCGCCGGCGGAGACGAAGTCGGTGAGGATGCGGCGGATCGTGGCGGCGGACACGGGGTCGACCGCCTCGAAGGGCTCGTCGAGGACGAGGACGCGCGGGGCGTGGACGAGCGCCGACGCGAGGGTCACCTTCTTGGCCATCCCCGCCGAGTAGTCGACGACGAGCATGCCCTGGGCCTGCGTGAGCCCGAGCGCGTCCACGAGCTCGGCGGCTCGCTCGGCGGCCAGCTCGCGGGGCATGCCCCGCAGCAGCCCGGCGTAGGTGATGAGCTGCAGGCCCGTCAGCCGGTCGAAGGTCCGCAGGCCGTCGGGCAGGACGCCGAGGAGCCGCTTGGCGGCGGTCGGGTCGGCCCACACGTCGCGGCCGAGCACGAAGGCCCGACCTGCGTCGGGCCGGAGCAGGCCCGTGACCATCGACAGCGTCGTCGTCTTGCCCGCACCGTTGGGCCCGACGAGCCCGAAGAACGATCCGCGTGGCACGTCGAGGTCGATGCCCCGGACGGCGACGAGGTCACCGAACCGCTTGCCCAGGCCGCGGACCGCGATGGCGGGGCCGTCGGCTGGAACCCCCTGCGGCGCAGGCAGGTCCGGCGCTGCCGACTCGGTCATGGTCCCCCTGACGCTCGGTGGGTCTGGGCCGGTGGCGGGTCGGCCGGGTGGCGGGCGGTGGCCCTCAGAAGGTGGCGGACTCCTCGTCGCGCAGGTCGGTGTACTCGAGGCCCTCGACGCCGGCGAAGGTGCGGACGTGCCCGGCGTACATGTCGCGCCCGACGTCTGAAAGGAGCGCGTCGTGGATCGGGATGAAGACCTTGGGTGCGATGCGGCCGACGAAGGCGATGGAGTCGCGGCTCGCCGCCCACGGTGCGTTGAGCGGGTGGGCGAGCACGTCGACCGGGCCGGGCTCCCCGTCGTAGGCGTCGCCCGGGTGGTAGAGCGAGGGCTCGCCGGCGGCGCGCAGGACGACGCCGACGTTGGGGATGCGCGGCATCGCGTCGTGGTTGAAGGCGTGCAGCTCGCCGACCGGCGTGACGGTGACGTCACCGACCTCGAACGGTTCTCCCTGCCGCGTCGGTACGGCGTCGAGCCCCTCCTCGCGCAGCTTCTCGGCCGTGAGCGGGTCGGTGTGCACCGGCGTCGAGGGGTTCGCGCGCACGAGTGCCGGGACACGGTCGGGGTCGAAGTGGTCGGCGTGGTTGTGCGTCACGAGGATCGCGTCGAGCCCGGTCAGCTGCTCGAAGCCACGCGAGAACGAGCCCGGGTCGATGAGCAGCCGGCGGCCGGCCGTCTCGACGAGCAGGCAGGCATGTCCGAGGTGAGTCACGCGCATGGCCTCAACCTAGCCCAGCGGTCCCGCCCGCGAGCCCGACCGGAGCACGCGGACCGAACCGGCCAGGGCGCCCGCCATCCCCGTGACGAGCAACCACGTCATCGGGCGCCCGGCATCGAGGGAGTCGCGGTCGCGCAGCATCGCCACGAGCATGGCGACGACCATGACCGTCTCCGCCTCGACGAGCAGGCGCAGGCGGACCCACCTCCAGTCGCGGAACGCGACGAGCCCGGCGCTGCCGAGGCAGAAGATCGCGCCGAGGACCCGGGCGGTCAGGGGCGTCAGCGCCCACGGCCAGACGCGTGACACGAGGCCCGGACCCGCCCAGAGCAGGACGCCGAGGGCCAGCGAGACCGCTCCCCCGCCCCCGATGACGGCTCGGGTCACCGGGCCGACGCGGCGTTCGTCCTGGCGCGGCGGTGTCGCGGCGCGCGCGTTGGCGAGCCACACCGCCACGACGGCCGGTGGTGCGACGAAGTACAGGCCCGCCCAGACCCAGAAGGCGGGGTGGTCGTGGGTGAACCGGTCCCAGTGCACGACCGTCGCGACGCCGAGCAGCGCGGCGAACAGGGCGACCGCGGGCAGGCCGGCGGACACCAGCGCCCAGCGCGAGGCCCGGGCGGCACGGAGGAAGAACCAGATGCCGCCGAGGTACGCGGAGGCGAGGACCATCGCCGTGAGCGGCGGCGTGACGGGCCACGCGAACAGGCGTCGGGTGTCGCCCGGGAACCCGTAGAGCAGGACGACGCCCGCGACGAGGAACGGCACGATGCCGACCGCGAGGGCCCGGGTCGAGGCGAGCACGCGGTCCTCGCCCTGCTGCCGCCGAGCGGGGAGCTCGCCCGTCGCCGTGCGGCCGACGCGGCTCATGACGCCGCCTCCCCGACCCGCGAGACGGCATCGAGCAGCGCGCTGTGGCTGGCGACGAGTGCCCTGCGCTCCTCGCCCAGCAGCGGGTCCGAGGCGTTGCAGCCGGCCGCGACCCACCGGTCCGACAGGTCCATCGCCTCGACCCGGTGCCGCGCAGCCGGTTCGACACGGTCCGGCGGCTCCCCGTAGACGTGGGCGTAGAGGCGCACGAGGGACGCGACGAGCTCGTCACGCGTCACGTCCTCGTGGTGCTGGTGGGCGCGGTGGACCCGCCACCACTCCACCTCCAGGGCCGCGGCCTCCGCGGGGTCCAGGGGTAGGTCCCCGCGCCGCGCGACGAGGGCGTAGAAGCGGCGCATCTGCTCGCGGGCGCCGTCACCGTCGTTGTCGGGGAAGGGCGCCCAGAGCTGGTTGGCGCGCAGCACGTGCCAGGTCGCGCGCACGGTGGCGACGCGTCCCAGGCCGAACCCCTCGGCCACCATGCCGAGGGCAGCCCGGAGGAAGGCCGGCCACTCGCGGCGGTAGTAGGCCGCCCACGCGTCGGTCTCGCGGTGTGCCACGACCACCGGGTCGAACGACCGCGGGCCCCGCCCGGACGCATCACGCATGGCCCCTCCTCACCCGGAGGCCGACGGGCGTCACGTGCGCGTTCTCGCTGACGCCGCGCGGTCCTCGCTCCAGAATAGGAGCGTGAGCGCGACCCGTGAGCGTATTCCGGACATGGGCGGACCGGCGGACGGACGCGGCGTCGCCGACGTCGTGGCGAGGATGGACGAGCGTCTGGCGCGGCTCGCGTCGGCCGAGCACGACGGTCGCGCCGCGCAGCGCGACTTCCTCGCGACCTACCGGCGCACGACGCTCGCCGTCGGCCGGGCCCTCGAGGGCGCGTGCTTCGAGGACACCGAGTGGGTGGAGCGGTGGGACGTCGTCTTCGCCGGCCTCTACCTCGAGGCGCTCGACGCGGACCTCACCGGTGTCGGAACCGTGTCGCGGCCCTGGCGCCTCGCGTTCGACGTACCGGCCGGGCTCCCCCCGCTGCGCAACGTCCTGGCCGGCATCAACGCGCACGTCAACTACGACCTCCCCCAGGCGCTCCTCGCCGTCATCGACGACGCCGACTTCGACGACCCGCGCCTGATGGCCCGGCGCCGGCGCGACCACGAGCGCATCGACGCCGTCCTCGCCGGACGCGTCGCCGCCGAGGACGCCGAGCTGGCGGCGACGTCCCGGCGCACCCTGCTCGACCGCGTCCTCGTGCCCGCCAACCGGGGCGCGTCGCGGCGGTTCCTCCGCGAGGCGCGACAGAAGGTGTGGCACAACACCGGCGAGCTGCAGCGTGCCCGTCTCGCCGGGCCCGACGCCTACGCCGCGCGGCTGCGCGAGCTGGAGGTGCTCAGCGCGGCCCGGGTCGCCGACCTGCTCGCTCCCGGTCAGGTGCTCCTGCGCCTCGCCGTGGCCGGGTTCGGAGTCACGCTGCCACCGGCGGCCTGAGGGGTCGGCGCCGGGAGCCGCGAGGCCTCAGTCGTCGATGGAGGACATGTCGCCGTAGCGGGCCCCGACGACGGCATCGCGCGGCACCGCGGCCTCGAGCGCCGTCAGGTCGTCCGGGGTCAGCACGACGGCCGCTGCACCGACGTTCTCCTCCAGGTAGCGCACGCGCTTGGTGCCGGGGATCGGCACGACGTCCGCGCCCTGCGCGAGGACCCAGGCGAGGGCGAGCTGCCCGGGTGTCACCCCCTTGGTTGCGGCGAGCCCGCGGACCCGGTCGACGAGCGAGAGGTTGGCCTCGAGCGCCTCGCCCTGGAAGCGCGGGAAGTACGCCGTGCGGCGCGAGTCACCCGACTCGAGGTCCGCCTCGGCGGTGATGGCGCCGGTGAGCATGCCGCGGCCGAGCGGCGAGTAGGGCACGAGCCCGATGCCGAGCTCGCGCAGCAGGGGAAGGATGTCGTCCTCGACGTCGCGGGTGAACAGCGAGTACTCGGTCTGCAGGGCGGTGATCGGGTGCACCGCGTGGGCGCGGCGGATCGTCTCCGGCGAGGCCTCGGACAGACCGAGGTGGCGCACCTTGCCGGCGGCCACGAGCCCGGCCATCGCACCGACGGTCTCCTCGATCGGCACGTTCTTGTCGACGCGGTGCTGGTAGTAGAGGTCGATGTGGTCGACGCCGAGCCGCTGCAGCGACGCGTCGGCGGCCCGGCGGACGTACTCGGGGCGCCCGTTGATGCCGAGCCGCCTGCCGTCCTCGGCACGCTCGTTGCCGAACTTCGTCGCGACCCGGACCTCGTCCCGGCGCCCGGCAATGGCCGAGCCGACGAGTCTCTCGTTCGTGAACGGCCCGTACATGTCGGCGGTGTCGAGGAAGGTGACGCCGAGGTCGAGGGCCCGGCGGATCGTCGCGATGCCCTCCTGCTCGTCACCCGTGCCGTAGAACTCGGACATGCCCATGCAGCCCAGCCCGAGGGTCGACACGGTGAGTGCGGCGGGACCGCTACCGAGGGTGCGGGTGCCGAGGGTGCGGGTGCCGGCCGGTGTCCCGGTGGAGCCGGCCGAGGGAGTCGTCTCGGGACTGTTCGCTGTCATGAGGACGAGTCAAGACCCTCGAGCGCGCTCGAGGTCAAGCCGTGGCGCCGTCCTCCGGGCGCGCGTGGGCCCTGCGGCAGGCCAGGCGCGCGAGGCGCACGCGGCGGAGGCGCGCACGGCCGCCGCCGGCCGAGGCCCCGCGAAGGGCGTGCAGCCGACGCTCCTCGGCGTCCGGCCAGGCCCAGCACGAGTGCGTCTCCAGGCGCCGGTGCGCGCAGACGTTGTCCTCCGTCATGGCCTCGCCCCGGCGAACCGGTCGAGCCGGGAGTCCCTCGAGATCGACACGCTGACCCGCTCCTTCCACATGTGCGGTGGCTGTGCGGACCCGTGAGGTTCCCCCTGACGCTCACCGGCCCGTGAACCACTCGCGCCAGCACGGGCCGTGGCCCGATGTCAGTTACAACGACGTCACCCCCACCTCGGTCACGGACGGCGTCCGAGAGTCTGGTGGAGCCTGACGGACGAGGCCGGGCCGGCCCCTCCACGAACCGGCCTGGCCCCGTCACAGTGAAGACGGCCCGATGACGGATTCGTGACACGCTTTTCGAAAGTTTCTCGGCGACTGCCGGGATTTCCCCGTGCGGACCCGTAACGCCGTCGCGTCGGTGGCGATGGAGGCACCGGAGCGCCCGTTCGACGACCCCTGACCGAACGGTCGCTCCACCCGCTCCCGGCATCCCTCCACGACCCGTGCCGCGGACGCTGCGAAGCCCCGGTCCGTCCCCGTCGGACCGGGGCTTCGCTGACCCACCGGCCGAGCAGCGCCCCGGGCCGCGGTTCAGGGCTCGTCGCGCTCGTTCGTCTGGGCGGCAGCGCGGTCCCCGAACGTCGTGAGGCGGTCGACGAGCGGGGATGCGAGGCGGCGGGCCGCCTCGTAGCCGGGCACGGACCGCCGGCTGCCCCGCGCCGGGCGCTCAGGCAGCAGCCGGCCGGCCAGACCGAGCAGGCGAGTCGTCGTGGCCGGTGCCAGGCCGTGCACCCGCATCCCGACCCACGCGAGCGGGGTCAGCACGACCATGGGCCGTCCTCCGAGCACCCCGTCGACGATGCGTCGGGCGGCGCGGTCGGCGTCGACCGACAGCAGGGGCATCGAGGCGGCGGGCGCGAACCACGCGTACTCGGCCGTCCCCTCGCCGGCGAACACGGCCCGCTGGTGCGACCCGGTGCGCATGAGACCGGGCACGACCGTCGTGGCCGTGACGCCCGACCCGCTGACAGCCGCGGTGAGCCCCTCGGAGAACCCGACGGCGCCGAACTTCGCCGTGGCGTACGGCAGCAGGTGGGGCGGCGGCACGACCCCACCGATCGAGGTGACCGTGCCGATGCGCCCGCGGCCTCGCCGCTGCATGTGAGGCAGCACCGACAGCGCGGCGTGGATCGGCCCCCAGGTCATCGTGGCGATCGCGTCCTCGAAGTCGCCCATCGTCATGGCGCGCGCCGGACCGACCTGGATGATGCCGGCCACGGTGAGGAGCACCTCGATCGGGCCCAGCTCGCGCTCGACGTCGCCCACGAGGGCTCCGACGGCGTCACGGTCGCGGACGTCGCAGACGCGCGCGTGGACCTCGCCCTCGGCTTCGAGCTGCTCGACGGCGCGGTCCAGCTCTGCCTCGTCCCGGGCCGCCACGACGACGCGGTGGCCCCGCTGCAGAAGCTCGCGCGCCAGCAGCAGGCCCAACCCGCGCGAGGCCCCGATGACGAGTGCCACGGGCTCGGAGGCGGCCTCCGATCCCGGTCGGCCGGTCGGCGGGGACGTCGCGTCGGTCGTCGGCACGGTGGCGTCCTGTGCGGGGTCCATGGGTGTCCTCTCGAGGTGCCGCGGTGCGGTCACCACCCGGGTCGTGCGGATGTTTGGCACCCGACACGCCGGGTAGGTCGGGGTCATGAAGGCTGTGTGCTGGTGGGGCATGGAAGACGTCCGTGTCGTCGAGGTACCCGAACCGACCATCGACCACACGACCGACGCGATCGTCCGGGTGACCTCGACCGCCATCTGCGGCTCCGACCTGCACCTCTACGGCGTGCTCGCGCCGTACCTGAAGCAGGGCGACGTCCTCGGGCACGAGTTCATGGGCATCGTCGAGGAGGTCGGCGACGCCGTCGGCACGCTGGAGCCGGGCGACCGCGTCGTCGTGCCGTTCAACATCTCGTGCGGGCGGTGCTGGATGTGCGAGCGGGGGCTCTTCGCCCAGTGCGAGACGACCCAGAACACGGAGCAGGGCAAGGGCGCCAGCCTCTTCGGCTACACGAGCCTCTACGGGTCGGTCCCGGGCGGTCAGGCCGAGTACGTGCGGGTCCCCCACGCCGACTTCGGCCCGATCGAGGTGCGACATGGCCGGCCGGACGAGCGCTACCTGTTCCTGTCCGACATCCTCCCCACGGCGTGGCAGGCCGTCGAGTACGCCGGCGTCAACGGCAACGACACGCTGGCGGTCCTCGGCCTCGGGCCCGTGGGTCAGCTCGCCGTACGCAGCGCCCGCCACCGCGGCGTCGGACGTGTCATCGGCGTCGACCTCGTGCCCGACCGGCTCGAGCTGGCGCGGCGCAGCGGCGCCGAGGTCGTCGACCTCTCGGACGTCGACGACGTCGCGGACGCCCTGCGCGACCTGACGGACGGCCGCGGACCGGATGCCGTCATCGACGCCGTGGGCATGGAGGCCCACGGGAACCCGTTGTCCGAGAAGGCCATCTACGCCGCCGCGCGCCTGCCCAAGGCGCTGGCCCGCGCCGCGGTCGAGCACGGCGGCATCGACCGGCTCGCGGCCCTGCACACCGCGGTCGACGCGGTACGGCGGGGCGGCACCCTGTCGATCAGCGGCGTCTACGGAGGCACTGCCGACCCGATGCCGATGATGGACCTCTTCGACAAGGGACTGACCATCCGAATGGGCCAGTGCCACGTGCGCCGGTGGTCCGACGAGCTGCTCGACATCGTCGACGCCGACGAGGACGTCCTCGGGCTCGAGTCGTTCGCCACCCACCACGGCAGCCTCGAGGAGGCGCCCGAGCTGTACCGGACCTTCCGCGAGAAGGACGACGGCTGCCTCAAGGTGGTGCTGCGCCCGTGACCACGCCCGGACCGAACCCCTCGCGAGCCACGCGACGGGGCTCGCGACAGGCCCCGGGCGGCCCGTCGGCGAGGGACCAGCTGGCGGTGTACCTGCGGAACCACGACGCGGTCGAGCTCGCCGGCGCGAAGCGGCTCTCGCTGACGGCAGGCAACCACCTGCAGGCCTCCGTGCGACGCGAGCTCGGTGAGCTGCTGGAGGACGCGACCGCCGACCGGGCCGCGCTGGCCGGGGCGATGCGGGCCCTCGGCGTGCGGCCCAGCCGCGTGCAACGGACGGTGAGCACCTTCGGTGAACGCATCGGGCGCCTCAAGCCCAACGCGTCGTGGTCACACCGGACGCCGATCACCGACGTCGTCGAGCTCGAGGCCCTCGGGCTCGCGGCGACCGGGACCCTGCGCCTGTGGCAGACGCTCGAGGCGCTCACCCCGCTCCACGGCCGGCTCGGCGACCTCGACCTGCCGGCGCTCGTCGCCGGGGCGCGCCGACGGGTGGAGACGCTCGAGCGCCTCCACGCCGACAGCGTGCGCGCTCTCGTCCACGACGGCGGGTAGGGCGGGTCGGGGACGGCACGTCGCGCTGACCCGGCCGTGCGGGCGTCAGTCGCGCGGGCGTCAGTCGCGCGGGCGTCAGTCGCGCGGGCGTCAGTCGCGCGGGCGTCAGTCGCGCGGGCGGTCCCCGTCGTCGAGCAGCTGCCGCGCGACGACGAGGTCGGCCACGAGCGCCTCGAGGTCCTCGTCGCGGTGTCGTGACCGCAGCACCGCCGAGGGGTGGGTGGTGGCGACGACCGCGGACGGGGTCCAGGCCGACGCGCTCCGCTCGGGCCACTCGAGCCGCCGGCCACGCATGGCTCCCACCCGGAAGGACGAGCCGAAGACGGCCTGGCCGGCGGTCGCTCCGAGCAGGACGACGACCGGTGGGCGCACCGCGCCCAGCTCGGCGAGCAGCCACGGCTCGCAGGCGGCGACGTGCCAGCGCGACGGTCCCTCGTGGATCCGCCGCTTGCCGCGCTGCGTGAAGCGGAAGTGCTTGACCGCGTTGGTGCGGTACACGGCGCCCGGGTCGAACCCCGCCTCCGCGAGTGCCTCGTCGAGGAGCCGACCGGCGGGGCCGACGAAGGGCCGACCGGCGAGGTCCTCCTTGTCGCCCGGCTGCTCGCCGACGACCATGAGACGCGCGTCCGTCGGGCCGTCGCCCATGACCGCCTGGCTCGCCGCCCGGAACAGGTCGCATCCCCGGCAGTCGTCGACCGCGCTGCGGAGGGCGGCCACCGTCGCGTGCGGCGGAACCCACTGCCCCGCGCCGGGGAACTCCTCGGACCCCAGGGTGGGGGGCGCAGCGGACGCCTCACCGTCGTCCGGGGAGGGCGTCGCGCCCCGGCGGCGCGGCATCAGAACACCGCCCCGCCACCGGTCACGCCGAGGACCGTCCCGGACACGTAGCTGGCATCGCTCGGCGAGGCGAGGAAGACGTACGCGGGCGCCACCTCGGCCGGCTGCCCGGCCCGGCCGAGCGGCGTCTGGGCGCCGAAGGTCTCCATCCTGTCCGCCTCGCGGGTCGCCGGCTGCAGCGGTGTCCAGATGGGCCCCGGCGCCACGGCGTTGACCCGGATGCCCCGAGGGCCGAGCGACGCCGCGAGGTTGACGGTGAGGTTGTTGAGGGCAGCCTTGGTGGCCGCGTAGTCGAGCAGGCTCGGTGACGGGTCGTAGGCCTGGATGGAGGTCGTGTTGATGATGCTCGACCCCGGGCCGAGATGCGGCAGCGCCGCCTGGCACAGCCACAGCACCGCCTCGAGGTTCGTGCCGAGCACCCGGTGGACGTTGTCGGGTTGCAGACCCTCGAGCCCCTGGGGGCCCTTGTCCCAGTGGAAGCCCGCGTTGTTGACGAGGATGTCGAGGCCGCCCAGCTCGCGCACGGTGTCGGCGACGACCTGCAGGCACGTCTGGCGGTGGACGAGGTCTCCGGGCAGCAGGACACCCTTGCGTCCTTCCTTGCGGACCCACCCGATGGTGTCCTCGGCATCCGGTTGCTCGGGCTCGAGGTAGCTGATCGCGACATCGGCTCCCTCCCGCGCGAAGGCGATGGCCACCGCACGGCCGATGCCGGAGTCACCGCCGGTGACGAGCGCGCGGAGGCCGGCCAGCCGGCCGTGCCCGACATAGGTCTCCTCACCGTGGTCCGGCACAGGGTCCATGCGGCTCGTCAGGCCGGGCGGGTCCTGCTGCTGCGCGGGGAAGCCGCCGCTGTCGTCGTCACGCACCATGGCGGCGGCGCGGTCGCCGATCTCGGACGTCATGTCATCTCCTGGTGCTCGGACGGACCGGACGTGCTCACCAGGCCTCTACCCGAGGCACTTCGGGGCAAACGGCCCGCACGGCGGTCTGCCGAGCCCGACGCTTCGCATTTCGGCTTTTCCATCGGCGCCCGTCGGTGCGAGGGTCGAAGGGCAACCCGAGCGGTCCAACCACGTGCCGACTCTGTCCGAACCATCGACGGAGGACTGGCATGACATCTCCCACCCCTACGTCCACCCCGGAGACCGCTCCGCGAACCATCCCGGGAACCGCCCCGGGCACCACCAGCGGCAGCTCGACCCGCGCCGCTGCCCGCCGACGCGAGTCGGCCCGCGTCCACGCCGAGCGGGACGCCCGCACCGACGAGCTGTTCGCCGAGCTCGCGAGCATCGGTGACGTCGACAGCCCGGAGGGGCGCCACGTCGTCGAGCAGATCTTCTCCCTGCACGTCGAGCTGTGCGACGGGCTCGCTCGTCGCTACACCAACCGGGGCATCGAGCGGGACGACCTGCTCCAGGTGGCGCGTCTGGCGCTGCTCAAGGCGATCCGTCGCTACCGACCGCGCGTCGGGGCCTCCTTCGCCGGTTTCGCCGTGCCGACGGTGTCCGGCGAGCTGAAGCGGCACTTCCGCGACCACGGCTGGGTCGTGCGGCCATCGCGCCGCGTGCAGGAGCTGCGACTCGCCTTGCGCCAGCGACGCGAGGTCCTCACGCACGAGCTGGGCCGGACCCCGACGCGCGCCGAGCTGGCGGCCGCGCTCGGCGTCGACCCCGCCGACCTGGGCGAGGCCGAGGGCTCCGACTCCAGCTTCCGGCCCCTGTCGATCGACCTGCCGAGCACGACGGGCGAGCAGAACCACGTCGCGGACGCGGTGTGCGAGAACGACCCCGATCTCGAGCTGCTGTGCGACCACGTCGACCTCGGCCGCGCGCTGGCCGGCCTCCCGGCCCAGACGCGTCAGGTGCTGCGCCTGCGGTTCGTCGAGGACCGCACCCAGCGCGAGATCGCGTGCGAGCTGGGCGCGACGCAGATGCAGGTGTCCCGACTGCTGGGGCGCGTCTTCAAGCAGCTGCGCGACGAGCTGGCCGACCATCCCGAGCCGTTGGCCAGCTGACGGGCCCACGAGGCCCCGCACCGACCCACCCGGGGAGGCGGGTGACGAGCCGCCGTACCGGTCCCACGCGGACCGGTACGGCGGTGCCCGTCTGTGACGGCACCGTTACGGCGTGTGACGGCGGCCCGCCTCAGCCCTGCTTGGCCGTCGTGGCCAGACCCTCCATGAAGTACCGCTGGCCCAGGGCGAAGACGACGATCATGGGCAGCGTCGCCACGAGCGTCGCGGCCATGGCGATCTCCCAGTGGTACTCCCCCGACAGGGCGAACCCGTCGACGATCTGCTTGAGGCCGCGCGGCATCGTGTAGTACTCCTCGGTCTGCAGGTAGATGAGCGGCTTGAGCAGGTCCGACCAGCTGGCCTGCAGCTCGAAGATGAACACGATGATGAGCGCCGGTCGGCACAGGGGCAGGGCGATCCGGCGGAACAGCCCGACGTGGCTGCAGCCGTCGATCCGGGCCGCCTCGAACAGCTCCCGCGGGATGCCGAGGAAGAACTGGCGCATGAGGAAGATGTAGAAGGCCGACCCGAAGAGGTTGTTCGCCCACAGGGGCACCTGGGTGTCGACGAGCCCGAGCCGGTGCCAGATGAGGTAGACCGGGATCATCGTCACCGCGCCCGGCAGCATCATGGTGGCCAGGACGAGGCCGAACAGGGGTCCGCGCAGCCGGAACCGGAAGTAGGCGAACCCGAACGCGATGAAGGCGCTCGACAGCGTCACGGTCAGGGCCGCCATGACGGCCACGACGCCGGAGTTGAGCAGCCAGCGCAGCACCGGTCCGGCGTTCCACACCTCGACGAAGTTCGACCACTGGACCGTCTCGGGGACGAGCCGGTTGTCGAAGACCTGGGACTTCGGCTTGAGGGAGGCGCTGACGAGCCAGACGAGCGGGTAGGCGAACGCGATGCTCGCGACGAGCAGCGCGAGCCACTTGGCGAGCCGGAGCGGCCCGGTCACCCGGCCCGGTCGCCGCGGCCGACCCCGGGACGCCCACTGCTCCAAGGGCGTCGGGGCGCCTTCGAGGGGCGGCTCGGTGAACGGCGGCAGGTCGCGCGTGTCGATGCTCATCGCGTCGGCCCTCCCTCGTAGTAGACGAAGCGGTTGCCGATGCGCACCTGCACGAGCGTGATGACGAGGATGATGACGAACAGCAGCCAGGCCATCGCCGAGGCGAAGCCCATCTTGAAGAACTCGAACCCGTTCTGGAACAGGTAGACCATGTAGACGAGCGACTCGTCGGGTGCCGTCGCCTTCTGCTGCGGCCCGTAGAACATCGTGTACGCCTGGTCGAACATCTGCATCGCCGCGATCGTGTGGGTGATGACGGTGAAGAAGAGGGCCCCGGAGATCATCGGCAGCGTCACGCTGACGAAGCGCCGGACCGGCCCCGCCCCGTCGAGGAGCGCGGCCTCGTACAGCTGCCTGGGGACGTTGTTGAGCGCCGCGAGGTAGATGATGATGCTGGCGCCCACGGTCCACAGGCTGACGACGGCGAGCGACGGCTTGAGCCACGCCGGGTCGGTGGTCCACTCGGGACCGTCGATCCCGACCCAGCCCAGCACCTCGTTGACGAGCCCGCGCTGCCCGTTGAGCAGGAGCAGGAACATCGCCGCCGCCGCGACCCCCGGCGTCATGACCGGTAGGTAGAACACGGTCCGGAAGAACCCGGCCGCGCGGCCCACCCGGTGCAGCAGCATGGCGAGGGCCAGGGCGACCGCCGTGCCGAGCGGCACGAAGAGCGCCGCGTACACGAACGTGTTCTCGAGCGACTTCGCGACGCGCGGGTCGTTCCACAGCTGCCGGTAGTTCTCGAGGCCGACGACGTTCGCCTGGTCGACGAGCGAGTAGTCGGTGAACGAGAGCCACAGGCTGGCGACCATCGGCCCGGCCGTGAACACGAGGAACCCGAAGACCCACGGCGCGAGGAACAGGTACGCCGACCGAGCCTCCTTGCGCGACAGGGAGCCCCGCATCCGCGTCCGAAGGTGTCGCCCCACGGCGACCTCAGCCATTGCCGGCAGCCTTGGTGAAGGCGGTCTCCGCCTCCTTCTGGGCCTGGTCGAGGGCCTGCTGGGCGGGCTGCCCGGCGAGGGCGCGCGTCACGGCGCTGCGCCAGGCGGCGTCGATCTCCGCGCCGGCGGGGGACGGGTTGAGGGCCACGGCACCGTCGAGCGTGTCGTAGAGGTTGGTGATGGCCCGCTCGAAGCCGGGGTCCGGCACGTTCTTGAGGTACATCGCCTTGATCTGCTCGTCCGCTGGCTTGTTGGCGGTGAACAGCCCGGTGAAGAAGCTCTTGTCGGCCTGCACCTTCTGCATCCGGGCCCGAGCGGCCTTCATCCACGTGTCCTTGTCGGTGAGCGTCTTGGCCCACGCGCAGGCGGCGGTCGGGTTCCTCGAGCCCTTCGGGATGGCCCAGGCGCTGCCGCCGACCATGCTCACCGGCCGGCCCTCGTGGTCGGTGAACGGCGTGCTCTCCAGCTGGAGGCCCTTGCCGATGAAGTCACGCAGGACGTTGACGTACCAGTTCTCCATGGGGAAGGCGGCGACGGCGTGTGCCGAGAGCGGGTTCTTCTCCCCGAAGATGTCGAACGCGTCCCGGAACGACTTGAACCTCGTCCAGCCGCCCTGCGCGTTCACCAGCCCGACGGTGTAGTCGAGCGCCTGGACTGCCTTGGGGTCGTTGAGGTTCGGGGCGCCGTCCTCCTTGACGATCGTCGCGCCGTTCGCCGTGGCCCACAGCGGGAAGTACTCGGGCAGCTTGGGGTCGAAGCCGATCCGCTCGATGGTGCCGCCGTCGGCCTTGAACAGCTTGGCGGTCGTGGCCCGGAGGGCGGCCCAGTCCTTGGTCTGGATGTCGGTCGGGCGGACGCCGGCCTGGGTCAGGGAGCCTGCATCGACGAGGTTCGTCGTGACGACGTAGAACTCCGGGATCCCGTACACCTTCCCGCCGAGCGTGACCGAGCGCATCGCTGCCTCGCGGTACTGCGACGTGTCGATCTTCTGGCCCGAGATACAGCTCTCGAGCGGCACGACGGCGCCCTTCCTGGCGTACGTGCCGATGAGGTTGCGGTCCATGTAGACGAGGTCCGGCGGGTTGCCGCTGGCGAGCGCCGTGAGGAACTGCTGGGCGTCGAAGTCGCCCTTGCTGTTGGTGACCGCGACCGACGGGTAGGCATCCTTGAAGGCCTTGATGCGCGCCTGTCCCACCTCGTCCTCGCCGCCGAATCCCATGATCCTCAGGGCTCCGGTGGGGGCTCCGGTGGGGGCGCCGGCGCTCGCGTCCCCGGCGTCACCGCCCCTGTCGCCGACCCCTGCACAGCCGGCGAGCAGCAGCACCGCCGTGGCGCCCAGCCCGACCATCGTCCGACGCATCGTGTCTCCTCGTCCGGGGCGCCTCGTCCGGCACCGCTCGGCCGGGCACTACCCGAGCAGCCGTGGGGGAACACGTCCTCGTGCTAGCCGCGGTCCTCGCGACGCGTCGAGCGGGTGGCTGGTCCCGGCCGGGCGGCCTGCGGTCCCGGCTCGCCGAGGCGACCGGTGGAGAGCAGCTCGGTGGCGACGTCACCGATCCGGCGACGCGTGCTCCGGGCAGTCGAACGCAACAGCTCGAACGCCTGCGGTTGGGGCAGCCCACGCCGGGCCATCAGGAACCCGACGGCGCGCTCGATGGGGGCGCGGTGCTCGAGGGCGTACGTCAGCTGCGCCGCGAGCTCGTCCGCGCGCTCGGCGGCCACGGAGGCGCGCATCAGCTGCTCGGCCACCTCGGCGAACCGGAGCAGCGCCTGAGGGGCGTCCGGCTCCCACCGCGTCGGGGTCGAGCGGTACACGTCGAGCGTGCCCACCGGGGCGCCGCTCAGGTGGATGGGCACGCCGACGACCCCGCGGATGGGGCTGTCGGCGACGACCCGGGACAGCACCGGCCAGCGTCGGTCCGCGTGGAGGTCGAAGACCGTGACGGGTCGGCGCGTCACGAACGCCTCGATGCACGGTCCCTCGCCCGTCTCCAGCTCGGCGTCCTCCAGCCGACGTCCCGGTTCGTCGGTGGCGACGACGTACCGAAGGTCGCTGCGGTCGTCCACGAGCATGATCCCGGCGCCGTCGACCCGGAACAGGTCGACACAGGATTCGGCGACCTGCTGCAGCGACGGTCGCAGCAGCGCCTCGGCGCCGCTGCGGCCGAGGGAGCCGAGGCTGGCGGCCAGGGCCGCGGGGTCGATCGGCCGGCTGCGGTCCGCGCCGTCGGTGGACGGTGTCATGCGATGGTCCTCGCTCACGTCTCGTCGGCTCCACGGCGGCTGCCGCCGCAACGGCGACCGGCGGGTCCGTGGGTCCGCGCGACTCGTGCCCCGTGCGTTGCCTCCGACGCTACCCGTGTCGCGCTCCCGGGGGCTAGCCGGCCTCACTCCCGTCCGGCAGCGCCCCGGTCTCGACGACGACCCCCGCGATGTCGCGCAGCTTGCGGTTGGCGCGCTGGCTCGCCGTCACGAGCCGGTCGAACGCGTCCGCGTAGGTCAGCCGGTGCCGGGTCATGATGATCCCCACCGCTGCGCCGATGGTGCGGTTCGTGGCCAGGGCGGTCCGCAGGTGGTCGCGCTCGTGGTGCAGCGCCACCGCCTGTTCGGCGAGCGCGCGCAGCTCGCTCGCGGCGCCGTCGGCGGCCGCGAGCGCCTCGACGAGCGCGCGGAGCGGCTCCTCGAACGCATCGGCCGGCGTGGCCGGACCGGTCCGGCCACCCGGGCGTTGCGTCCCGGTGGAGAGGGCGTCGACGAGACGCGCCAGGGCCCGACGGGCCTCGTCCGGCAGCACCGGCATCGGCCGGAAGCCGTCCGGTGCCGGGGGACGGTCGCCGACCACGGCCTCGCCGTCCCCGGTCATGATGGTGCCCTCGTCGCTCATGGCAGGTCCTCCCCGGGTAGCCGCCCGGTGTCCAACAGCTGCGCGGCGACCTCGCCGATCTTGCGCCGGCTGCTGCGGGCCGCCGAGCGCAGGACCTGGAAGGCGTCCGCCTGGGAGAGTCCGTCACGCCCCATGAGGTAGCCGACCCCCCGCTCGATCGGGGCCCGGTACTCCAGGGCGTAGGACAGCTGGCTGGCGAGCTCGCCGGCATGGTCCGCCGCGACAGCGGCGGACATCATCGTCTCGGCCACCTCGGCGAACTTCTCGAGGGCCGACTGCATGGCCAGGTCCCACGCCACCGGGCGGGCCTTGTACAGGTTGAGGCTGCCGACACAGACGCCGGCCAGGTGCACCGGAACACCGAGCACCGCCGCGACGCCGAGTCCCTCGAGCCGTGGCCCGAGGTCGGGCCACCGCTCGTCGGCCCTGACGTCTTGCGTCTCCACCGCCATGTCCTGGCTGAAGGTGTCGATGCACGGCCCCTGCCCGGTCTCGATCTGCGCCTGCTCGAGCAGCCTCCCCGGTCCGTCGGACGCCGCGGTGTAGTGGAGGTCGCCGTGCTCGTCGGTGAGCATGAGGCCGCTCCCGTCGACGTCGAACAGCTGGTCGCATGCCTCGATGACCCGCTGGAGCGAGGGTCGCAGCGAGATGGTGTCGCCCCGCCGGTCGAGGCGACGCAGGCTGGCGGCGAGGGCCGCCGGGTTGACTCCGGCGCTCACCCGCGACCCCCAGCGCCACCCCGGTCGTCGGCGCCGGCGTGGCCGACGCACGCCGTGAACTGCAGGAGGGCGGCGACGGCACCGGCGAAGGCCTCGGCGGTCCCGACCTCGACGGTCGACCACGTGTGGGGCCGGTCGTGCACGAGGTCGAGGGTGCCCATGACGTCGTACGGCCCCCCGCCCGGCAGGCGCACGGGCACGGAGAGCACCGCCCGGGCGGCCGGGACCGTCTCACGGCAGCCCAGCCCGACGTACCGCGGCTCGTCCTGGAGGTCGACGACGGTGACCGGCGCCCCCTCGGCGACGACGTCGACGGCGGGACCGACGCCCAGCCGCCACTCCGCCTCGACGAGCCGCGAGGCGTCGTCACCGATGGCGGTCACCTCACGCGCCCGGTCCTCCTCGTCGAGCAGCACGAGCGCGATGCCCCTGACGCCAAGCACGTCGCGCACCGCGCCGACAGTCTCGCGCAGGCGCGCGGCCGCGCTGGCCACCGGCCAGGCGGCAGGCTCGAGCGAGGGCTCGCCCACCGGGGCGGTCTGCGTGCTCATCGACGAGCCCCACCGACGCGGGGGCCAGGTCGACGGACGGGGGACGTGGGCATCGACATGGAGGTGTCTCCGATCCTTGGCACCACTCGGGACCGAGATGGTGCAGGACCGCGGACACACGGCGGTCGGGCGAACTCGAGCAGGCGCAGGGTCATGCGCTCGAGACGAACCTAGACGATGCCGGAGGCGTGAGGCAAACACATGCTGTTGTGTCCTCCGGCACGTGCCCCGAGACCCGCAGCGCCAGAGGAAGGGCGGGAACGGGTACTGTCGAGGAGACGGGTCGGGGTCAGACCGCGGCTCCCCCGTCCCCTCGGACGAGGGACGATGACGGCCTCACCGGCCGCCGGCGAACGGATCCCCCCATGGACGCCGTGGTCTTCGACAGCACCGACCTCGACCGCATCGAGAAGTTCCTCAGCGCGGCCTACGCGCCGATGCGCGTCCGCAGCACTACACCGCACCCGCACGCCCACCTCGACCGGGTGGAGGGGCCGGACGCGCTCACCATCGACCATGTCGACGTCGACTTCGAGATGCGGTACGACGTCGTGCCGCTCGGGCGGATCAGCCTGTGCAGCATCGACGACGGCAGGATCGAGGACCACCGCGTCGGAGGCGGTCGGCACAGCCGCACCTTCGGCGCGGGCGAGGTCTTCACCCTCTCACCGCCGGACCGGCCGTACGCCGGCACGGTGAACCGCGCTCGCTACAGCGTCACCATGTTCGACCCGCGCCTGCTGACGGAGGTGGCCGCCGGCCGGGGTGAGGAGGATGCCCCCGTGCGCCTGCTGCACCACCGCCCCGTGACGGCGCAACGGGGTGCGGCGCTGCGGTCGGCCGTCGAGGCGGTGGCCCACACGCTGTCGAGCGCCGCGGCCACCCCGTCCTCCCTCGTGCGCCAGACGGCCTCGCACGACCTCGCGGCCGCGGTCCTACGGGCCTTCCCGTCGACGGCCGACCTGGGACCGACCGAGGCCGACCGCGAGGACGCGGCACCGTCTCGCGCGCTGTGCCGGGCTCTGGACTTCATCGAGGCGCACGTCGCCGAGCCGGTGTCGCTGCCGGACATGGCCTCGGCGGCAGCCGTGACGCCGCGGGCCCTGCAGAACGCCTTTCGCAAGTACCTCGAGACCACGCCGTCGGAGTACGTGCGCCGGGTCCGCCTCGACCGGGCCCACCGCGAGCTGGGGTCGGGCGACCGTGACCCGTCCCCGACCGTCATCGACGTGGCGATGCGCTGGGGGTTCTACCACCAGGGCCGGTTCGCGGCCGCCTACCGTCGCCGGTATGGCGAGGCCCCCCACGAGACGCTGGCCGCCTCACGGCACCGACGTCGCTCCGGCGCCGTCACCGAGGGGTGACCGGCACGGCCCCTGCGTCACTGCTCAGTGAGAGTGAGCAGTGACGTAGCGCTCGGCCGGGGTGTCCCTGGGCCGGTGGGGGGTCAGCGTGTACGTCACTGCTCAGTGAGAGTGAGCAGTGACGTAGCGCTCGGCCGGGGTGTCCCGGGGCCGGTGGGGGGTCAGCGTGTACGTCACTGCTCAGTGAGAGTGAGCAGTGACGTAGCGCTCCGACCAGATGCCCCGGTCCAGCCGGCCGCCCGTCCCTGCATCGAGGATCGGAGGTCGGGGTACACCGGCAGACGGCGGCGCCGTCCCGGTTCAGAAGCGCAGTCGGGACGGCGTCGTCCGCCCTGCGTCGCGCCCGTCGTGACGCAGGGCGGGCGAGGCGAGTCACGGACCGCTCCGCGGGGTAAGGGGTGCGCGACCGCCCGGTTGCGCCGACTCCGGGCGGCCCATGCACTCCCCCGCACTCCCCCGCCGACACCGGCATCGCGAACGATGCCACCGACCTGGAAGGAGCCGCTCGTGACGCGGACCGCCGCAGCGAGGCCCGATGCCGACGCCCTGACCCACGTGGCCGTCGTCGTCCCGGCCCGGAACGAGGAGCGCCTGCTCGGTACCTGCCTGTCCTCGGTCGTCCGGGCCACCGAGGCCCTCGGCCGGATTCGGCCCGACGTCTCCGTCGTGGTCGTCGTGGCGCTCGACGCCTGCACCGACCGCTCGGCCCGGGTGGCTGCCGGCTACCCCTCCGTCTCCGTCGTGACGACGAGTGGGGGCGTCGGGCGGGCCCGCGCCCTCGGGGTCGACCATGCGGTGCACCTGGCCCGTTGCCGGACGGCGGCAGCCGGCGACCGGGTCTGGATCGCGTGCACCGATGCCGACAGCAGGGTGCCGGAGGACTGGCTGATCCTCCACGTGCAGCTCGCGGAGGCAGGCGCCGACGCCGTCGTGGGCCCCGTCGAACCCGAGAACGACCCCGAGCCGGCTGCCCTGTCCCGCTGGGTCCGGGCTCGTCACGAGGCCGGCGGCCACCGGCGCGTCCACGGCGCCAACCTGGGCGTGCGCCTGTCGACGTACCGGGCGGCGGGCGGCTTCCGCTCGCTGCTGGCCAACGAGGACGTGGCGCTCGTCGAGGCGGTGCGCCGGGTCGGTGGACGCGTCGAGGAGACTCCCGCCGGCGTCGTCACCTCGCTGCGCGACACGGCACGCGCCCCGGAGGGCTTCGGTCCCTACCTGCACGACCTCGGGCGGACGGCGAGCTGGGAGTCCATCGTCGACATCGGGTGACGCCGGTCACCACGCGATGTGCGGGTGCACGGTCCGGTCGGCGTCGGCGACCACGAGCCGGTCCCGGGGCCAACCGGCCATGCCTTCCACGGGGACCACGCGGTTCGCCCGCTGCCACCGACGCACGAGCGCGCCGACGATGGCCGGACCCTGGCGTGGGTCGTCCGTGTAGCCGAGCTGCGTGCCGCGACCGTGCGGGCCGACCTGCACCGCCACCACCTCGATCGGTACCTGGTGGGCACCGGCCGGTCGCCCCGCACCGTGCAGCTCGACGACCTGCCCCAGACGGCGACCATCCGCCGAGAACACTTCACGACCGAGCACGGCACTGGCCAGCACGGCGTCCGGCGCCGGCCGCCACCCCGGCTCACCGGCTGCGGCAGGACCCGTGCGGTGCGGCGGCTCACCCGTTCGCGAGTCGCTGTCGACCCGGTTCTCGTCCCGTTCGTCGCCCCCGTCCGTCGCCCCCGGGAGGCGCCCCGTGAGGTACCGGCGCAGCCACAGCTCCAGGCCCTGCACCCCCGCGAGGGCGCGGGCCGCCTCGGCGTCCACCTCGATGGCCGAACCGATCCGCGTCACGTGCTCGATGGGGACGACGACCGGCTGCGGGTCCGGGTCCGGATGGAGCCGGCGCCAGACCGCCCCGAGCCAGTCGCCGAGCAGGCCCGGGAGGCGCTCGGACAGAGCGCCCGGCCCGACGGCGAACCCGGTCACGTGCCAGCGTCCGTCGAGGCTGCCGAGCACGAGGTCGTCGACGTTGCCGAGCAGCTCACCCTCGGGACCGACGACCTGGTGGTCGAGCAGACGGAGCACGAGGTCGACGCGTTCTGTGCCCTCGGGCAGGCGCAGACGCGTGTGGGAGCCTGCGGGGACGGGTGCGGGCGGCTGCGATGTCATGGCGTCCTCACTGCCCGGCCCGGGTGACGATCATCAGCGGGATCGCCGCCAGCGAGGCCACGACCACGATGACGAGGTAGATCGACCCCAGCGTGTTGGCCAGGCGCCCGTTGGCATATCGGCCCATGTAGGTGCGGTCGTTGGCCACGACGAGGATCGGCAGATAGGTCAGGGGCAGCGCCACCGCCGAGAAGACGACCGAGTACTCGGTCACCATGATCGGGTCGACCGTCGTCAGGAGCGTGCCCACCGCCACGATCGCCGACACCAGCAGGACGGTGTGGAAGCGCGAGGCCTGCATCGGTCGCACGTACTTGCCCCACTGCCACCCGAAGTACTGCGAGATGCTGTAGCCGACGGACAGGCCTGTCTCGCAGGCGGCCCCGAAGGTCGCGGCGAAGACGCCGAGCAGCACGAGCACGAGCCCCACCTGCCCGAGCGCCAGCGGCACAGGCAGCGTGACCTGCCCGAGCGTCGACAGCTCGATGCCCTCGGGAAGGTAGACGACCGCCGCCACGGCGGCGATGGCAAGCGAGATGAGCCCCCCGAGGGGGAAGCCGACGAAGACGTTGGCGCGCATCGTGGACAGGTCCTTGGGGGACCAGTGCTCCTCGACCCCGCCGGAGGAGAAGAAGAAGACCTCGTACGGCGTCATGGCCGCGCCGAAGAGCGCGATGGCGTAGTAGAAGTACGTCGTGTGGCTCTCGTCGTGCGGGACGAACGGTCGGGACGCCTGTCGCCACAGGTCTGCCCAGTCCGGGCCGAGCTGCCACAGCGCGACGGCGAAGACCACGAGCGCCAGACCCGCGATTCCGAACGCGTTCTCGAGCACCGCGAACTTGACCCGCCAGAGGACGATCCAGACAGCGGCGCCCGCCACCGGGATCCACAGGTACGGGTGGATGTCCGAGGCCAGCTCGAGTGCGAGGGCCACGCCGCCGATCTCCGCGACGAAGGTCAGCAACGTCACGAGCATCGAGGCGACGAGGTTGAGCAGCCCCATCCGCGGTCCGAGCCGTTCGCGGACGAGGTCGAAGGTGGCGCGGCCACTGACGGCCGCGACCCGTCCGCTCATCTCCGCGAAGACGCAGATCCCGAGGATCCCGACGACGACGACCCAGGCCAGGGACATGCCGTACCTGGAGCCCACGAGACCGTTGGTCACGAGGTCCCCGATGTCGACGAAACCGCCGATGGCCGTGAGGATCCCGAGCGTCAGGGCGAACAGCTTCTTCACGAGCCACTCCCCGTCAGATCGTCGGACTCCGTCTCGAGCGCGTCGGCCGCCTTGCGCAGCGTCGTGACGGCGTCCCGCATGGCGGGGCGGTCGTGTCGGCGCACCGCGATGCGCGCGTCGGTCAAGCCGTCCGACGCGTCCTGCAGCAGCGACGTCACACGGTCGCGCAGCTTGTCATCGGACGTGGACGGCGCGTCCACCGCGCCGAAGCTGTCCTGGACCGGTCCGAGGGCCTGCTCCGACGCGCTGACGACGGTGTCGAGGTAGGCCTGGCTGACCCGGCCCTGCAGGGCCGCATCCAGCGCGATGGCGGCCGTGCGCGTCTCACCCGTCGCGGAGTCGAGTGCGTGCACGGCGTTCTCCTCGTAGGCACCCGAGTCGAAGGCCGGCGCGACGCACGAGGACACGGTCAGCGTCAGCAGGGCGCCGGCGATGGCGGCCCGGCCGGGGCTCACCGCTGCGCGCGAGCGCCGCCTGTCGCCCACGGCTACCGCCGGGTCCCGAGGACGCGGACGGCCAGCACGAGCAGCATGGCCCCGAACAGCAGCCAGCCGAAGCCGAGGGCGAACCCGTCCGTCATGCGACCACCTCCACCGTAGCGACCAGCAGCGTTCAGCCCTCGGACTCCTCCTCCTCGGCCTTGGCCTTGAGCTCGCTGGCGATCTCGTCCTTGCCCATGGCGCCGCGGCCCTCGAGGTCGGCGTTGGCGGCCTGCTGGCGGCGCTCCTGCAGGGTGATGTCGTCCGGACCGGCGCCGAGGTGCTCGGCGCGACTGGCGAGGAAGGCGTCGGCCAGCTCGGCGCGGCGGGTGTCGTCCAGGCCCGAGCGCATCGCCGGCAGCACCGACTCCTCCTCCTCCTCGACGTGGTGGGTCACCGCGTCGACGAGCTCCGACAGGACCGCGTCGAAGTCGCTCGAGGCAGGGTCGGTCTCCTGCAGGCGCGCGAGCAGCTCGTCGGCCTCGGCGTGCTCGGCCTGGGAGTGGGCGACGTCGTCGGCCGCCCCCGCCTCGTCACGGGCGACCGGGTAGACCTCGGCCTCCTCGGCGCGGCTGTGGGCGGTGAGGAGGGTGACCAGCAGGGGCACGTTCTGTGCCCGGGTGCCCGGGTCGCGGAGCAGGTCGAAGAGTCGCTCCACCTCGCGGTGGTCGTTCATGATCACGTCAACGACGTCGGGCACGGCATCTCCTCGTGGAGTCGTTCGGGCGGCTCGCGTACCGGCGCGGCCGCGGGTCACCTGTCTCCTACCCGGCACACCCGCACGCAAAACGGGCTGACCGCGCTCGGACCGGCCTCGGCGGCGGGAAACACCCCTCCTGTGGCGCGCGGGACGATCCCGGCCGTCAGGCCCGGTCGTCGGCAGGACCGCGGTCCGCCCCGTCCGTCGAGGGCAGGTCCGCGCGGTAGCGCACCGCTCGTTCGGCCTGGGCGCGCTCCTCGTCGTCCATGGCGCGCGTGTCCCGCGGTTCGGCGAAGGGCTCGACGTGCTCGGGCAGGCCGCCGGCGATGGCCCGGCCCCGGTCGAGCTCGGCGTTGATCTCCGCGCCGAGCAGGAGCGCGATGTTCGTCAGCCAGAGCCAGACGAGGAAGATGACGACGCCCGCGAGCGACCCGTAGGTCTTGTTGTACGAGGCGAAGAACGCGACGTAGAGGGCGAAGAGGGCGGAGGCGACGACCCAGATGACCACGGCGATGAGGCCGCCGGGACTCACCCAGCGGACGCCGCCCTGGCGCGCGTTCGGGCTGGCCCAGAAGAGAACGGCGAGGAGCACCGAGAGGATGACGAGCAGGACCGGCCACTTGAGGATGTTCCACAGCAGCACGGCCGTGTCACCGGCACCGACGAGGTCGCCGACCTGGTGGGCCACCGGCCCGGAGACGACGACGATGACGGCCGAGACGACGAGGACGACGACGGCCAGCACGGTGACGCCGATGCGGATCGGCACGGTCTTCCAGATCGGGCGGCCCTCGGGCACGTCGTAGACGACGTTCGAGGCTCGCATGAACGCCGCGACGTAGCCGGAGGCTGACCACAGGGCCACGAGGATGCCGAGCACCGCACCGAGCCCCGCCCCGGTGCGGTTGGCCTGCGCCTGGTGGACGAGCTGCGCGACGAACTGGGCGCTCGAGCCGGGCGCGAGCGTCTGCGTCTGGGCGATGACACGCTCGGTGACGCCCGGGCCGGCCAGCCCCAGCCCGGCGACGAGCACGACGAGTGCCGGCGCCAGCGAGAGCAGCCCGTAGTAGGTCAGGGCGGCGGCGAGGTCGGTGAGCCGGTCGCGCCGGAACTCGCGACGCGCCCGCACGAGGACGGCGCGGAGCGACTCCCTCGACAGGTCGGTGGGTGCGTCCGGTTCCTCGCGACGGTCCGCCGGCACGCGGTGCCGTCCCCCCGAGGCCGTGGGACGTGCGGAGCCCGAGGTGGTGGACGTCGGTGAGGTGGTGCTGTCCTGGGGTGCCATGCCTCCCGCGTACCCGGCCGGCCGGGGCCCGGTGCACGATCCGGTGAAACGGCTGCCCGACCCCGCTGCCGGAACCCCGCGGCGGGTAGGACGTGGACGTGACCGCGACCGACCCGAAGACGCTGCCCCCCGACGACACGGACGCCGCCGACCTGGCCGAGCAGGTGGCCGACGTGGTGCGCCGCCGGGGCTGGACCGCGGCCGCAGCCGAGTCGCTGACCGGTGGTCAGCTCGCCGGGCGGCTCGCGGCGGCTTCCGACTCCGGAGACTGGTTCCGCGGCGGTGTCGTCGCGTACGCGTCGCAGGTGAAGCACGAGGTCCTCGGCGTGCCCGATGGTCCGGTCATCAGCGGGGAGTGCGCCCGTGCGATGGCCACCGGAGTGCGCGACCTGCTCCGTGCCGACACGTCCGTGGCGACGACGGGCGTGGGCGGACCGGATGACCAGGAGGGCCAGCCGCCGGGCACGGTGTGGTTCGGCGTCGCCGGCCCGGACGGGCAGGTTCGCACCGAGCTGTGGCACGTGCCGGGTGACCCGGCGCAGGTCGTCGAACGGTCGACGCGACGGGCACTGCGCCTCCTGCTCGACGTCGCGTCCGACGGAGAGGGCAGCGGCGTGGGGGCGTAGGCCGAGCGGGTCAGCGCGCGTACGGGCTCTGCCGCGCCCGTTCGACGAGGAGCGCCAGGCGGGCAAGCGCCTCCCGGTTGCGCAGGTCGAGCACGGGGTCGACGAGCACCTTGGGCAGGAACGTCACCAGGCCCCTCGTCGGGTGCTCCTCCATCGTGACGAGCGTGCCCTCCCCCTCCGGCTCGAGCGTGATGAGCACCCGGCCCTCACCGGACGGCCAGGCCCGGACCGTCAGCTCGAGCAGGCGCGGGCGCTCGCACCGACGGACCGTGGTGACGTCGTCGATGAGCACCGGCCAGGAGCCGACCGAGTGGTGGATCTCCGAGCCTGGTTCCGGCCACGTCTTCGTCACGTCACGGATGCGGGAGGCCCCGACGACCCACTGGCTGTAGTTCCAGCCGTGGGACAGCACGTCGAAGACGTCGTCGGGTGGCCGGGCGATGACGCGGCTGGTGGTGCTCATGGTCGCCTCCAGGGGGCTCGGATGCGGTCGTGCCAGAGGGCGGCGCGTGCGGCGTTGGCCCCGCAGGCGCCGTGGACGCCTCCACCGGGGTGCGCCGACGCGGAGCCGAGGAACAGGCCCGCCACGGGCGTCTCGGCGCGGCCGGAACCCGCCACGGGGCGGAAGACGAGCTGCTGGTGCAGGGAGGCGGTTCCGCCGTTGAGCGCACCCCCGGCGAGGTTGCGGTTGCGCGACTCCAGCTCGTGGGGGCCGAGAACACGCCGGGCACGGATCCGGCTGCGGAAGCCCGGCGCCCGCTCCTCGAGGCGTGCCTCGACGCGCTCGGCGAAGACCTCGAGGTCGGCGTCGTCCCAGACGCCGCGCACGGGCGAGGCGCCGGACCCGGACGCGGCGTCGCCGTGGGTCCGTTGCGGAACATGGGTGTAGGCCCACAGCGACTCGGCTCCCGCGGGGGCGCGGGTGGGGTCGGTCGTCGCCATCTGGCCCACGAGGAGGAACGGCCGGTCCGGGACGAGGCCGGCGCTGATCTGCGCGCCGGTCAGCGTGATCTCGTCGAGCGAGTCCGCGAGGTGCACCGTGCCCGGCGCCACCGCGGGCGCCCCCCGCCACGGGACCGGACCGTCGAGCGCCCAGTCGACCTTGACGGTCGAGGGGTCCCACGTGAACCCGGCCATCCGGCGCCGCAGCCGGGCCGGCAGGTCGTCCCAGGCGACGAGCCCGCCGTAGAGGGCGGGGGCCGACACGTCGGCGACGACCGCGCGTCGCGCGGCCAGCTCACGCGAGCCCGTCCGCACGGCGACGGCGCGCCCGCCCTCGACCCTGATGCTCTCGGCGCGCTCCCCGAGGCAGACGGTGCCGCCGCGCGACTCCAGCCGGCGCACCATGGCCGCCGAGAGCTGCCCGGCCCCGCCCTCCGGGACCGGGAACCCCACCGTCTGGCCGAGGAGGACGAGCAGCAGGCCCATCGTTCCCGACCCCGGCGACTCCATCCCGATGTCGGCATGGGTGGCGTTGCCGGCGACGAGGAGGCTGGCGGCCTCGCCACGGAACAGCTGCTCGGTCAGGGCGCGAGCGGGCATGAGCAGCCGGCGGAACAGCTCGAACCCGCCGTTGCGGAGGGCGCGGGCGCCGAAGCCGAGTCCTCCGCGGACCGGGGGGAACGGCGTCATGAGCGACCGCACGAGGTCCTCGCCGACGCGGTCCCACGTGCGGCACAGCTCGAGCCACGCGTCCCCGTCACCGGATGCGTCCTCCTCGAGTGCGGCAGCGGTCTGCTCACGGTCGCGGTACAGCACGGCCCAGCGGCCGTCCGGGAAGGAGTGGCCGACGACGGACGGCGCGTGGACCCACTGCAACCCGTGCTGCTCGAGCTCGAGACCGCGGATCGTCGGCGAACCGACTGCGAGCGGGTAGAACGAGCTGAACGTGTCGTGGACGTAGCCGGGCGCGACGGTGTCGTCGCTGCGGACGGCACCGCCGGGTGTGTCCTGCTCCTCGAGCACGACGACGGACCAGCCCGCGTCGGCGAGCAGGTTGGCAGCCACGAGCCCGTTGGGGCCGCTGCCGATGACGACGGCGTCGGTCGCCGCCACGGTCGTCGTCACGCGCTCTCCTCTCGTCGCCTTGCCTCGCCTCTACCCGTCACGGCCGCGACGAAAACGTCGCCACCGACGCGCAGGCGCCGACGCGCAGGCGCCGACGCGCAGGCGCCGGTCAGGTGAGCGCGCGCCGCGAGACCGGGCCGTTCACGAGCCCGCGTCGCACGCCGTCCAGGACGCTCCTGGGGCGCAGGGCACCGGAGCGGCACCCGCCGGCGCCGTCGGCCATCCCCCGGAGCAGCTCGCCGAGGACGTCGACGCCGGAGTGCAGCGGCCGCCAGCCCAGCGCATCGCGCGCCCGGCGGGTGTCGACCCACGGCGCCTGCAGCGCCATGTCGACCCAGCCGGGGTCGAGAGGGTGCAGGTGCGCGTGCCACGCCGCGGCGACGGCCGAGCGGGCGACCTCCTGCCTGACCCGCACGGGCCGGGCCCGCAGCGCGGCCGCGACGTCCGCTCCGCGCACGAGCCCGTCTGCGGCGAGGTTGTAGGACCCGTGGGCGCGCTGCTCGACGACGCGCAACACGGCGTCGGCGACGTCGTCGGCATGGACCATCTGCAGGCCGAACCGCTCGTCCACGGGCACCACGGGAACGTGCCGCAGCAGCCCGCCGGGCAGCCACGCCGGCGCACCGCATCGCAGCATCGGACCGCCGGCGTCGTACTGGCCCACGAGGCACGGCCGCAGGACGGCGACGCGACCGGCAGCGTGCCACTGACCGGTCCGCGCCGCGAGGGCGCGCTCGGCCTCGACCTTGAGCCGGCTGTAGGTCGCGCCGGGGATGCCGTCGCGGGGCCAGTCCTCGTCGACGAGCTCCTCGGTGCGCCGTGGGGAGTAGGCCGCGACCGACGACACGTGCACGAACCGGGCGTCGCTGTGCGCCAAGGTGGTCCGCGCCACGAGGTCGAGCACGCCGACGCAGGCGCGCGCGAGGTAGCGCGGGCGCCGCATCGGCTGGAAGGCCCAGGCGAGGTGCACGACCGCGTCGGCGTGGGCCACGAGTGAGCGCAGGAGCGGCTCGCACTGCGGGTGGTCGAGGTCGGCCGTCTCCCAGGTGACCGGTGGCGTCGCCGCCGTCGTCCGGGCCGGTGGACGACGCGCCAGACCCACGACGTCGTGGCCGCGGCCCTGCAGCGCGCGCACGACGGCGCTGCCGATGTTGCCGGTGGCCCCCGTGACGACGACCCGGCTCACGGCTGCTGCCGCACCCGGGCCTCGTGCGGCACCGAGGCGCTCATACGACCAGCGCCTGGGTGGAGCACTCCTTGATCTTGGCGTTGGCCCACTGCGCCTGGCGCTTGGCCTCGGCACCGCAACGTGCCGCCAGCTCCATGAGGCCGTCGTGCACGATCGCCTGGGCGGCCTGGCCGATCATCTCCCAGTCGGCGAGGACGCCCGACGCGCGGAGGTACACGTCGCGCAGGTCGCGGACCATGACCAGCTCGGTGGCCGACGAGCGTCCGGCCCGCGCGGACATCCAACGCCTGGCCTGGTCCACGATGGTCGGCGTCCCGTCCGGTGCCGGGTCCAGGTTCTCGCCGAACTCCTCTGCGGCCGTGGCGATCTGACGGACGTGGCGGCTGGACCACTCCGCGAGGTCACGCGCGACGTGGTAGACCTCGTGGTCCACACGGTGCTCGTCGGACAGGCGCAGCAGGGCGCGGACCAGCTCGTTCTCGTCGTGGTGCAGGTCCTTCAGGACCGTCCCGATCCTCATCGGACCACTCCTTCCCTCGCGGCGTGGCCCGCCGCGGCCGCCTCACCCTCGACCCTGCTGACCACGCACGCCGCCGTCTTGAACAGGGGCTGCTTGGACGCCGGGTCCCAGTCGGTGCGCGTGAGCTCGTTGGCCGCCCGGCCGTGCTCCCCGGGCCGCCACCCCTCGGGCGTGTCCCAGTACCCGTAGTGGAAGGGCAGGAAGACGACGCCCGGACGGATGCCGCCCACCCTGGCCCGTGCCCGCACCGCTCCGCGCGCGGTGCGGACCTCCGCGAGGTCACCGTCGGCCACACCGAGCGCCGACGCGTCGACGTCGGACAGCTCGACCCACACCTCGGGTGCGGCCGCCTGGAGCTCGGGGGCCCGGGCCGTCCGCGTCCGCGTGTGGAAGTGGTAGACCGTGCGCCCCGTGATGAGCTGGAGCGGGTGGTCCTCGTCCGGCATCTCGTGCGGCGGGCGGTACTCGGCCGCCTTGACGACGGCCCGGCCGTACGGGTTGAGGGCCCGGTACTCCTGGGCCTCCATCGGCGCCCCCGTCTCCAGGTCGCGGCCGTAGGACTCGCACTCGTCCGGGCCGGCCCAGAAGACGCCGCCGGCGTACAGTCGCTCGGTCCCGTCGGGGCTCTCCTCCGTGCACGGCCACTGGATGCCACCACCGCGGAGCCGGTCGTAGGTCAGGGCGCTGTAGTCGCACGGACGGCCGCGGCTGCACTCACGCCACGCGTCGAACGCCTCCTCCGGTGTCCGGAACGTGACGAGGGGCCCACCGTCCTTGTCCTCCAACCCCATCCGCGTCGCGAAGTCGACGAAGATGTCGAGGTCCGGCCGCGCCTCGCCCGGCGGCTCGACGGCCTTCTCGGACAGGTGCACGGTCCGGTCGGCGTTCGTGAAGGTGCCGGTCTTCTCCCCCGACGCCGCCGCGGGCAGCACGACGTCGGCCAGCTGGGCGGTCTCGCTGAGGAAGATGTCCTGGACGACGAGGAACAGCCGCTCCTGGGACAGGATCGAGCGCATCCGGTCGAGCTCGGGCATCGAGACGACCGGGTTGGTGCCCGACACCCACAGCAGGCGGATCGACCCGTCCTCGACGTACCGCATGATCTGCATCGCGTGGGTCGGTGGGGTGGCGTGCGGGATCTTCTTCGGCTCGAGGTTCCACACGCGGGCCAGGTCGGCGACGTGGTCCGGGTTGCTCCAGTTGCGGAAGCCGGCCATGTCGCCGTCGGCACCGCACTCGCGGGTGTTCTCGGCCGTCGGCTGTCCGTTCATCTGCAGGATGCCGCATCCCGGACGACCGAGCATCCCGCGCAGCAGGTGCACGTTGTTGACCTGCACCGCCGCCGCGGTGGCCTGGTGCGACTGGTAGAAGCCCTGAAGCACCGTCGACAGCAGCGCCTCGGCCTCGCCGAGCAGCCGGGCCGCCGCCCTGATGTCCTCGGCGGGCACGTCGCAGATCGTGCTGACGACGTCCGGCGAGTAGCGCTCGACCGTCGTGGCGAGGTCCTCGTAGCCGACCGTGTGCGCCGCGACCCACGCCTCGTCGACGTACCCCTGCTCGATGATCTCGTGGAGCAGCGCATTCATCAGCGCGACGTTGGTGCCCGGGCGCGGGGCCAGGTGGACCGTCGCGGCCTGCGCCACCGGTGTGCGCCGCGGGTCCACGCAGAGGAGCCTCGGCGGGTCCTCGCCGGCGAGCCGGTCGAGGATGCGCATCCACAGCACGGTCTGCGTCTCGGCGACGTTGTGCCCGAAGAGCGCGATCGTGTCGGCGTGGTCGACGTCGGTGTAGGACCCGGGCTGCCCGTCGCAGCCGAAGGACTCCTTGAGCGCCTCCGCGGCGGTGGCCGTGCACAGGCGGGTGTTGCCGTCGACGTGGTTGGTGCGGATGCCTCCGTGCGCGACGAGCGCCAGCGCGTAGTACTCCTCGAGGTAGAGCTGCCCGGTCGTGTAGAAGCCGATGGCGCTCGGTCCCTGCTCGTCGAGCAGCTCGCGCGTCCGGCCCACGACGGCCTCCATCGCCTCGTCCCACGAGCACTCGACGAGGCGTCCGTCGCGGCGCAGGAGCGGACGAGTCAGGCGGTCCGGGGACTGGATGGCCTGCCAGCCGTACAGGTCCTTGGGCCCGAGCCGTCCGCGGTTGACGCGGTCGTCGGCCCGTCCGCGGACGCCGACGACGGCGCCCGCGCGCACGGCCAGGTCGAAGGCGTCACCGTTGGAGTGCAGCGTCGACGCCGTGCGCACCCAGCGCTCGACGTCCTGGTCCTGCACGCCCTCGGCCAGGTGCGTGTCGACCCGCTCCGGCCAGCGGCCGCCGCGCGGGTACGGTGTCCGGTCCCCCCAGACGTCGGTGATGCGGTCCTGGGCAGGCATGTCGTCCTCCTCGGGAGCTCGGGCCGTCGGCGAGCGGCAGGGCGCGGGCCCGGCGGCCCATCCGTCGCGGGCCCCCTACCCACCCGCGGTCGTGGCGATCACCCGGGCCTCCGCGGCGCGCTCGGTCAACCGGCGCAGCGAGTGTGCCGCGGTGGGCAGCCGGCGTCCGTGGTACCGGACGCCGCCCCGGACCCTGGTGCCGACGGCGAGCCAGACGCACACGCCGCGCTCGAGCAGCCAGAGCGGGGCGGCGAGCGGGACGAGCGCCGGCACGTGGTGACGCCCGATGCGGCGGCGCCCGACCTCGGCGAGGACGACGGAGGCCAGGGCGCCGAGGAGCAGGGGGCGACGTCCGCGTCGTGCCCCCACGACGACGGCCGGCAGCACGAGGAGCTCTGCCGCGAGGCGTCCGGGCTGGGCGAGGTCGTCATAGGCCTGGCGCACCCGCTGGGCCCGGAAGTGTGCCGCCGTCGGCGGCAGCCGCCGGACGACGATGTCGGTGGCCGACCTGGTGCGGGCCCCGTGGGCCTGCATCGTGCGCCAGAGCTCGAGGTTCTCGAAGAGCACCTCGGGGCTCCACCCACCGGCTGCGAGGACCGTCGAGCGGCGCAGTCCGAACACACCGGGCCAGTCGTCGGCCAGGGCGGTGTTGAGCAGCGTGCGCGCGCCGTCCCAGCAGGCGTGCCACGGCCACCGGTCGAAGACGTTGACCGGCTTGACGAGGTCGCAGTCCTCGAGCCGGTGCGCCAGCGCGGCGAGGTCGTCCACGGTGAGGCGGACGTCGTCGTCGGCGATGACCACGCGCTCGCAGCGGGACATCCGGATGCCGGTCATGGCGCCGAGGACCTTGCCGTTGACCGGCCGGTCCGCGGCGGACCCCGGCTCCCCGGCGGGGACGGGACGCCACGCCTCCGCCGGTTCGGGACGGACGTGGCGCACCCCACTCGGCCAGGTCGCGCGATGGCGCCGGAACTGCTCCGGCGCACTGCCGTCGACGACGGTGACGTGGGGGGTCGCCGTGAGCAGCGACGCGAGGTAGGCACCCATCTCGGTCGCCCGGCGCAGGCCGGGACGACCGCCGTCCGGCCAGCGCAGCGGGACGACCACCTCCACGTCGACAGGCCCCGTCGGGTGGCCTCCACGCCCGTCCACGACCGCCGCACTACCCCGGCGCCGGGGACCGAAACGGTCCGGGCGACAGCCCTCTCCGGCCGGCGCCGCGTCTGCGGACCCCGTCTGCGGGTACGTCCCCGCCACACGCCCGACCGAGAGGAGGCCCCATGACGACGACCCACCCGCCACCATCCGGTGCCCCCTCCGGAGGCGATCTGGAGGCGACGCTGGCCGCGCTCGCCGACCTGGACCTGCGACGCCGGCCCGGGCGCGACGTGCGACGCGCCGTCGAGCAGATGGTCACCCACGCCGAGTACCCCTGTCTCGGAGCGAAGTCGGTGTTCCGCCGACGGGGCATGCTGCACCTCGTCCTCGACGACATGGACGAGCCCGAGACGGCCGACGTCCTGCTGCGACACCTCGAGGTCTTCGCCGACGACGAGGTTCCCACCGACGGCTTCCACTCCTTCATCGCCTCGTTCCGGGCTCCCGTGCACCGCGACGAGGCAGCGTTCGAGCGATCCCTGTTCGGACTGCTCCAGCGCCTGCACGACGCCGACGACGCGCCGTGGGCCGACGGCGTCGGCTCCGATCCCGCCGACCCGCACTTCGCCTTCAGCGTCCGCGGGACGGCCTACTTCGTCGTCGGGCTGCACCCCGCCGCCTCCCGCGTGGCCCGGCGTGCGCCACTGCCCACGGTCGTGTTCAACCCCCACGAGCAGTTCGAGCAGCTGCGCGACGAGGGCCGGTACGAGGGGATGCGCTCGCGGATCCGCGCCCGGGACGAGACACTGCAGGGCAGCATCAACCCCATGGTCGCCGACCACGGCGAGTCCAGCGAGGCCCGACAGTACTCGGGGCGGTTCCATGGCCCCGGGTGGGTCCCGCCACTCGACGTCCGGCTCGCCGAGACCCACGAGGAGGACACCGCTTCATGACCGAGAGCGCCACCAGCACCAGCAGCAGCCGAGCACCTGGGATCGCCTCTGCCGCAGACGGATTCGAGCGCCTAGACCCGCAGACCGGGGTCGCCTTCCTGCTGCCCGCCGGCGCCCGTCTCACCGTCGCGGACCCTGTCGGCGAGCAGGTGAGCGACTTCTTCTGCGTCATGGCCGACACCCTCGGCGAGTGGTTCTCCTCCGGCCGCACCATCGACTACGCCAACTCGGTCGCGGTGACGACGGGCACCGTCCTCTACAGCAACCGCAGCCGACCGATGGCCGTGGTCGAGGAGGACACGTGCGGGCGGCACGACATCCTCCTGACGCCGTGCTCGCAGCAGACCTTCGACATCCTCTACCCCGACCTGCAGGGCGCCTCCCACCCGAGCTGTTTCGAGAACCTCGCGACGTCGATGGCGGCCTTCGGGGTCAGGCCCGACACGATCTCCACGACGCTCAACATCTTCATGAACGTGTGGACCGAACGCGACGGCACGCTGCACATCGACCCACCCACCTCGCGCCCCGGCGACCGGATCACGCTGCGGGCGGAGGCCGACCTCGTCGTCGGTCTCACGGCGTGCTCGGCCGAGAAGTCGAACAACGGCACGTGCAAGCCGATCGACTTCCGCGTGGTGCTGGCCGGCTCCGACGCGGCATGACGCCACCGCCGCCCCCGCTCGAGGGCACGGCGTGCGGACCGCTCGTCGTCGTCGTGCCCGGGCTCGGGCTGACCCACTACGTGCGTCGCCTCGTTCGCGAGGTCGAACGACGTGGTGCATCCGCCGTCGTCCTCGACCTGCCCGGCTACGGCTCGCCGGGTCCGCGCACGACGGCCCCCGACGTCCGGGACGTGGGGCGCGCCGCCGCCTCCTGGCTCGTGCACCACGGGACCGCCCGACCGGTCGTCCTCGTCGGGCACTCGACGGGCGCGCAGGCCGCGCTCGTGGCGGGGCTGGAGGTACAGGCGTCACGCGACGACGTCACCGTCGTGCTCGCCGGGCCGACGTTCGCGCCGGGACAACGCACCCTGCCGGGCGTGCTCGCCCGTGTCCCCCTCGCCTACCGCCACGACGGACCGTGGCAGCTGGACCCCCGTGAGCTGCTGCGCGCCGGGCCGCGTGACCTCCTCGCACTCGTGCGCTCGGGGCAGCGGGACCGGCCGGAGGACGGTGTCGCCGGCCTCCGCCTGCCGCTCGTGCTCACCGCGGGGCGGCACGACGCGTTCGCGCCCGTCGAGTGGCTCGAGCTGCTGCGCGGGCGCGCGGTCCGCTCCCCCGACGTCAGGGTCCGCGTCCTGGGCGGGTCGCACAACAACCCGTGGACGCACGCCGCCCAGCTCGCGACGCTGCTCCTGGGCGGCGTCGCGCACGCCGGCCCCCCGATGTGAGGAGGCGCCGCCGCCCCTGCTGGTTGAAGGGCGACGGCGCCGGTCGGAAGGTCGGTGCGGGCTCCGTGCGCGGCACACACACCGCGACGCCGGGCAGAGGCGGCCACAGCGGGCGCGGCGTGACGCAGGCGGCTGCCACGATGTCGGCGACGCCCCTGCTGGGACCCGGCAGGGGCGTCGACGCAGGCCCGGGGCCGCTCGAGGGTCGAAGCCCCGCGTCACGTCGGGCCGCCTGAGGCGAGGGCATGGGTCCTCCTGTCGCTGGAGAGGGCCCCCGGCCCTCCCTCACAGGACCGTTACCCCACTCCGAGGCCGCGAGACGACGCGAACCGCCGTGGCGGGTCCGCTGAGGGTCTACGCGCGACCGGTCATTCGCGGACGACGCGGAACGTCGCCAGCTCGGGGTCCGACGCGTCCGGGATCGTCGCGCCGGCCGCCTTGGCCGCCCGCAGGTAGGTGACGACCGGCTCGGTCCAGCGCTCGCCCGGCAGGACCGTCGGCACACCGGGCGGGTAGGGGCTGACCATCTCGGCACTGACGCGTCCGGCCGGGTCGGACACCTGCTCGGTCTCGGCGAAGAAGGCGTCACGGGGGCTCATGACCTGCTCGAGCTGCAGCTGCTCGAGCGGCGGGATCTGCGGGGCAGGCGCCTGCCCGACCGGCGGGTCGGCGGCCAGCGCCTCCATCGCCGAGACGAGCCGGTCCGCCGCCGCCTGGTCGTCGGCGTAGGTGAGCGAGAAGACGAGCCGGCGCGCGTCGCCCAGCTGTGCCGCGATCTGTCGCTCCTCCCGCAGCCACGTCTTGGCGGTGTAGCCGGTGATGCCGAGGCCGCTGACGTCGACGCAGAGCTTGAGCGGGTCCCACTCGTGGACGCCCTCGACGTCCAGGAGGCGCTCGTCGTCGACCCGCAGCCCGTCGACCTTCCCGAGCCGACGGCGCAGCTCGGAGGCCAGCTGCAGCGCGCCGTCGATGAGCTCCTTGCCCTCGAGGGCCAGGTGGCGGCGCCACCCGTCGATGGAGCCGTAGACGAGGGCCGAGGGGCTCGTCGTCGTGATGAGGTCGAGCCGCAGGCGCAGGTCGACCGGGTCGACGATGTCGCCGCCGACGAGGATCATCGACGCCTGGCACAGCCCGCCGTCGGCCTTGTGGAGGCTCTGGACGGACAGGTCCGCGCCGGCCTTGACCGCAGCGGTCGGCGGGTCCGGGTGGAACCCGAAGTGCCCGCCCCAGGCCTCGTCGACCATGAGGGGGATGCCGCGCTCGTGGCACAGGTCGGCGACGCCCGCGACGTCGGCCCCGGTGCCGTACTCGGTGGGCGTGATGAGCAGCACCGCCGTGGCCTCGGGGTGGTCCCGCAGGGCCTGTTCCACGGCGGCCGTCGTGGCCGGGTGGGCCACCTGCCGCTCCTCGTCCCAGGCCGGCTCGAGCCACACCGGGTTCGCGCCGGACAGGATGAGCGAGGCGACGACGGACTTGTGGACGTTGCGGTCGACGACGACGGTGCGGCCCGGACCGGTGACGGTCAGCAGCCCGACGTGGATCGAGATGCTCGAGCCGCACGTCGTGAAGACGGCCTGCCTGGCCCCGACGGCCGCGGCGTAGAGCTCCTCGGCCTCCCCCACGGAGGACTTGGCCATGATGACGTCCGCGCCGAACGTGTCACGTGACAGGACGCGGGCCGTGCCCTCGTCGACGCCCGCCCCGAACCGGTGGCCCGGCAGGGAGAAGGTGTATGTGTCGATGGCGCGGAGGTGCTCGATCGTCTCGAGCACCGGGGCCCTGGTCTGGTCGACGTCCATGTCGTAGCCCTACCCCCAGGCAGCCCGCTCCACTCGGGTGCCACCACGCACGAACGCGCGAGGGCCCGCGGTCCGAAGCGTTTGGTGGCGGACCGGCCGGGTACCCCGCCGCCGTGGACCACGACCCGGACCGGACGCCCGCGAGGCCCGCTGCGCGGCGCGCCGTCGTCACGGGCGGGGCCGGCTTCCTCGGCGGGTGGCTCTGTCGCCGCCTGCTCGGTCGGGGCTGGGAGGTCGTCGCGGTCGACAACCTCCTGACCGGCTCGCGCTCGGTCGTCGAGGAGCTGTCCGCGCACGAGGGGTTCACGTTCCTCGACGCCGACGTCACGCACGTCCTCGACGTACCGGGCGAGGTGGACCTCGTCATGCACCTGGCCTCCCCCGCCTCCCCGGTGCACTACGCCGCGCTGCCCGTCGAGACGATGCTCGTCGGGAGCCAGGGCACCATGCACGCCCTCGACCTGGCGCAGGCCCGCGGGGCGCGTTTCGTCCTCGCGTCGACGTCGGAGGTGTACGGCGACCCACTCGTGCACCCGCAGCCGGAGACGTACTGGGGCAACGTCAACCCCATCGGTCCACGCAGCGTCTACGACGAGTCCAAGCGGTTCGCCGAGGCGCTCACGACGGCCTACCGCACGAGTCGCGGCGTCGACACCGCCATCGCGCGCATCTTCAACACCTACGGGCCGGGGATGCGCACCGACGACGGGCGGATGATCCCCTCGTTCACGACCCAGGCGCTGCGCGGCGAGCCGATCACGGTGGCCGGCGACGGCAGCCAGACGAGGTCGCTGTGCTACGTCACGGACACGACCGACGGCCTGTGCGCGCTCGCCGAGAGCGACCATCCCGGACCGGTCAACCTCGGCGGGCAGGACGAGGTGACGGTCCTCGAGCTCGCCGAGACGGTGCGCCGCTTGACGGGTTCCCGCTCGCGCATCCGGTTCGTGGACCTGCCCGAGGACGACCCTCGGGTGCGACGGCCCGACACCTCACGGGCCGAGCAGCTGCTCGGCTGGCGTCCGACCGTCGGCATCGAGGAGGGCCTGCGCCGCACCATCGACTGGTTCCGGGACCGCCTGCGGGTCGAGACCCACCCGCCGGCTCACCACCTCCGCAGTGTGGCGGCACCCCACGTGGGATCCTGAGCACCGGTGTCCTGCAGGCGATCCCGCACGGCGTCGATGACGTCGGCGACGTCGGTGGCCACCAACGCGGCATCAAGCTCGATCCCGTGAGGGTCTCCTCGGCCACCACGCGCCTCCCGCGTGCCGCCGCGCCACACGACGGTGTGCGGGCCTGCGGCGGGTGGCCCCCACAGGGCCGGCGCCACCGGGCCGAAGACGACGACGGACGGCGTGCGGTGCGCCGAGGCCAGGTGGGCGACGCCGGTGTCGCCGCAGACCACGAGCTCGGCGCCGGCGACGAGTGCCGACAGGGCCGGTAGGTCCGTGCGCCCCGCCAGCACGCAGCTGCCCGGCAGGCCGGCCGCCTCGGCGACCTCACGGGCGAGCGCGACCTCCTCGGCGGAGCCCGTGACGACGACGTCGTGTCCCTCCGTGCGGAGCCAGTCCGCTACGGCCGCAAAGCGTTCCGCGGGCCAGCGGCGAGACGGGTAGGCCGCGCCCGGGTGGACGACGACCACCCCGGGGGCCGGGTTGGCGACGTCCGCCGGCGGCAGGTGCAGCTCGTCCGGGTCGGCCGGCCAGCCCGCGTCGGCGACGAGGCGGCACCACCGGCGGACCTCGTGCTCGTCGTCGACCCAGGCCGGGCCGTCGACCCCCACCTCCGCGCAGGCGTACCCGACGAGCCGGCCCGGCCGCAGGGACGCGAGCGCGAGATGGCTCTGCGGACCCGAGCCGTGGAGGTCGACGGCCACCTCGGGCGCCGGACCCTGCCACGCGAGGGGTCCGAGACCCTCGGTGGGCAGGACCCGGTCGACGAGCCCACCACCGGTGACGAGCGCCCCGATGCCCGCAGGTGCCGCGAGGACGAGCTCGTGGTCGGGCAGCCCCCGCCGCACCGCCCGGAGGGCCGGCACCGCGGTCAGCACGTCGCCGAGACCGAGGGCGCGCAGGACCAGCGCCCGCGGCGTCACGGCCAGGAGCCCTCGACCGACGGCGTGACGACGAGCTCGCGCACCTCGCAGCCACGTGGCTGGCGCAACGCGAACAGCACGGTGGCGGCGACGTCCTCGGGCCGGTTGAGCTTGGCGTCGGGGCCCGGACGGTACTGCTCGGGCCGGCCGTCGAAGAAGGCGGTGTGCATGCCTCCGGGCACCAGCGTCGTGACCCCGATCCGTCCCTGCGTCTCGACCGCGAGGGCGCGGGAGAAGCCGATGACGCCGAACTTGGAGGCGCAGTAGGCGGTCGCGTCGCTGAGCACCCGCAGGCCCAGCGTCGAGGCGACGGTGACGACGCGTCCCCCGCGCTCGAGCAGGGACGGGAGCGCGGCGCGGACGACGGCGGCCGTGCCGATGAGGTTGACGTGGACGACCCGGTCCCAGTCGGCCCCGTCCACCTCGTCGAACCGCCCGCACGCGTCCGTGCCGGCACACGTCACGACCGCATCCACGCCGCCGGCGCGGTCCACGAGCCGGCGCACGGCCGCTTCGGCGGCGCGCGCGTCGGCGAGGTCGACGACCTCGAGGTCCGAGTCGGGGACGCCGACCACGTCGGCGTCGGGGGCACGCCGGTCCAGCACGAGCGGCCTCCCGCCCTCCGCCGCCACGGCGCGGGCGACGGCGGCGCCCAGGCCCGAGGCGGCGCCGGTGACGAGGACGGTCCCGGGTGTCGAGGTCGTCATGTGTCTGTCCCTTCGTCGGTTCCAACGGTCTTTGCGGCCGCGGCGGCGCTCGCTCCCACGGCGTGTTGGGAGCCGGACCGGCCGGCCGCCGCCTCGACGAGGGCCGTCGTCGAACGGCCCTCGACGTACGGCAGGACGACCGCCTGCCCGTCCCACTCCTCGAGGACGGCGAGCTCGGGCACGTCCGCACCCGCGTAGTCGCCGCCCTTGGTCCAGATGTCCGGGCGGAGGCGGCGCAGGACCTCGACCGGGGTGTCCTCGTCGAACAGCACCACCTCGTCGACGAACTCGAGTGCCAGGAGCACCTGCGCCCGGTCGCTCGCGGGCACGATCGGACGACCGGGCCCCTTGAGCCGGCGCACCGACGCGTCCGAGTTGAGGCACACGACGAGCCGGTCGCCGAGGGCCCGGGCCGCGCGCAGCGTCTCGACGTGGCCGGCGTGCAGCAGGTCGAAGCAGCCGCCGGTGGCCACGACCACCGGGCGGCGGGTGGTCGCGGGTCCTCCTCCGGTCTCCGGCACCGACCACCGGGAGCGTCCGGCGTCGGAGTCGAGCGCGGCGGGCCCACCGGCGGCGACGAACTCCGCGGCCCGACGGACGCCGTCGCCCACGGCCTCCGCGATGACCCGGCCCTCCCCCAGCGCCAGCGCAGCCGACACCGCGAGCCGGTCGCCGGCCCCGCACGGGTCGATGCACCGGACGTCGGGGGGCGGCACGAGCACGGGCGTGCCCGCGCCGTAGGTCAGCAGGGCTCCGCGGTCCCCCAGCGTCACGGCGACGGCCCGCGCCCGCCACACGCGGGCCAGGGCCTCGGCACGGCGCCGGATGCTGACGAGCGAGTGCCGGGGCCCCTCGACCTCGAACCCCCGCCGGGCGGCCAGCACGGCCGCCTCGTCCTCGTTGGGGGTGACGAGGCGCGCGCCCCGGACCGGCTCACCGCCGCGCGGGTGGGGGTCCCACGTGACGGGCACGTCCCCTGCGGCCGAACCGAGCGCGTCCCTCAGGCCCTCGGCCTCGACGGTGCCCCGACCGTAGTCCGCGACGAGGACGGCGCCCGCCCCACGGACCGCGTCCAGCGCGCGCGCCGGCGCCGGGCCCACCCCGCCGGGCGGCCCACCGGTGTCGAGGCGCACCAGGGACTGTCCCTCCGCGCGCACGCGTCGCTTGACCGGGGTCGCACCCCGCGCGGGGAGGGCGATGACCTCGACGCCGTGCAGCAGCTCGCGCACGCGGGCCGCGGACGCGTCGTCGCCGAGCGCGCTCACCAGGACGACGTCCGCGCCGTCCGCGCGGGCCAGCGCCGCCGCCATCCCCGCACCCCCGGGCCGCGCCCGTTCGACGAGCTCGTCGAGGACGGGCACCGGGGCGTCCGGACACAGCCGGTCGGCGCGACCGTCGAGGTCGACGTCGAGCAGGGCGTCACCGACGACGACGAGCGGACCCTTCATGCCGGCCTCCGCACGGCAGGCACGTCCTCGGTCGTGCGCGCCGGGTGCACGCCGAGCGCGCGGTCGAGGCCGGCGCAGAGGATGTGCACGGCGACGAGGTGCAGCTCCTGGACGGTGGCGGTGTACTCGGCGTCGACGGCGAGCGCCTCGTGGGCGACCGCGGCGAGGGGGTTGGGCGCCGGACCCGTCAGGGCCCAGACGGTGGCGCCGCACTCGCGGCCACGACGCGCGGCCTCGACGACGTTCGGGCTGCGGCCGCTCGTGGAGAGCAGGACGAGCACGTCACCCTCCCGGGCGTGGGCCTCGACCTGCCGCGCGAACAGCTCCTCGCCCGGGTAGTCGTTGCAGATCGCCGTGAGGCTCGACGTCTCGGCACTCAGGCAGATGGCCGAGAAGGGCCGCCGGTCGAGGCGGTACCTGCCGACGAGCTCGGCGGTGAGGTGCTGCGCCTGGGCGGCGCTGCCGCCGTTGCCGGCGGCGAGCAACCGACCCCCGCGGTCGAGGACCGTCGCGAGCGTGCGTCCCCACCGGTCGGCGAGGTCGACGCACGGCTCGAAGGCGCGGGCCGCGGTGACGAGGGCGTCGAGGTGGGCGTGGTCGCACGGCGTGACGGAGGTCGCCGCGGCGCCCCGACGCGGGTCCGGGGCGCCGGTCACGGCGCCACCGCCCGGGTCGCGGCGGCGACGAGCCGGCCGTAGACCTCCTCCGTGGCCTCGGCCACGCAGGACCAGCGGTAGAGGGCGAGGGCCCGGTCGCGGCCGGCCCGGCCGTACGCCGCCCGGCGCTCGGGGTCCCCGAGCAGGCGGTGGACGGCTGCGGCGACCTCGTCGGGCCGCCGCGGCGGCACGAGCTCGCCGGTCACCCCCGGCAGGACGGTGTCGAGGAGCCCACCGACGGCCGAACCGACGACCGGTCGCCCGCACGCCATGGCCTCGACGGGCACGATGCCGAACGGCTCGTACCATGGCACCGCCACGACGACGTCGGCCTCGTTCATCAGCCGGGGCACCTCGGCGCGGCCGACGCCGCCGAGGAAGCGGACGCGCTCCGCGACACCGACGCGTCCGGCCACCTCGCGCAGGCGGCGCACCTCCGGGTCCGTGTCGAGCCGGGCGGGGTCCGGCCCGCCCGCGACGACGAGGTCCACGCCGGGCAGGGACGCGAGGGCCTCGATGACGTTGCCGACGCCCTTGCGCTCGACGAGGCGGCCGATGGACAGCAGCCGGGGGCCGGCGCCGTCCCCGACCGCGAGCGGCCGGAACAGGTCGGTGTCGACGCCGCACGGGACGACGGTCGCCCGCCGCGCGGGCAGGCCCATGGCGCGTAGCTCGTCCACCTCGTCGGTGCACGTGGCGACGACGTGGTCGACGTCCCGGCACAGCCGCCGCTCCAGGCCCAGGCGCTCGGGTGGGCTGGTGTCACGGACGCCCTGCTGGCGCCGCTTGACCGTGCCGAGCGCGTGGAAGGTCTGCACGACCGGGACCCCGACCCGGCGGGCGGCCCGCGTGCTCGCGACCCCGCTCATCCAGAAGTGGGCGTGCACGATGTCGACGGGCTGCTCGGACCACCGAGCCTCGAGGTAGCGCGCGAACGCCGGCATGTACTGCAGCAGGTCGTCCTTGGGGACGTCCTCGGGAGGTCCGACCGGCACGTGCTCGACGACGTACCCCTCGGCCGTCGTGACGCGGGTCGGCACGTCCGCGGCCGTCCACCGGCTGTAGACCGTGACGTCGTGCCCGCGGGCAGCCAGCTGCCCCGCCAGGGCACCGACGTGCACGTTCTGGCCGCCCGCGTCCGCGCCCCCGAGCACGGCGAGGGGGTTGGCGTGCTCGGACACCATCGCGATCCTCATGTGACACCTCCTGGGACTGGGCGGGCGCAGGCCTCGGGTTGGCGACCCTGCTCGGGCTCGACGGGTTGCGTGCCGGCGCGCGGCAGCAGGGACTCGACGGCCGTCACGACCTCCTCGGCCGTGACGGTGGACAGGCACGGGTGCCCCGGCACGGGGCAGGTCGTGGCGCGGCTGTCGCGGCAGGGGGCATCGCCCCGGCCGAGGGCGACGACCGGCACGCCCCAGGGCCGCCAGCACTCGAACGGCACGGTCGGGGCGAAGAGCGACACGACGGGCGTGCCCACCGCGGCGGCGAGGTGCGCCGGACCGGTGTTGGCGGCCACGACGACGGACGCACCTGCGAGGACCCCGGCCAGGCCCGGCAGCGTGGTGGCGCCACCGAGGTCGAGGACGCGGCCGGCCGGGGCGCCGCCGGACCCGCGGGCCGCCGCGGTCACCGACGCCGTCAGCCTCCGCTCGTCCGGGCCGCCCGTCACGACGACGTGGTGACCGCGCGCCACGAGGGCCGTGGCCAGGGACCTCCAGCCGGGCTCGGGCCAGGCGCGCGCCGGCACCGACGCGCCCGGGTGCAGCGCGACGTAGGGCTGTGGCTGCGAGGACGCCGCGCCGGGCCAGGGCAGCCACCGGCGTGCCTGCGGGCGCACGGCCAGGCGTCCGTCGTCACCGGGGGGCAGCTCGTGCCCGGCAGCCCGGACCAGCGACAGGGCGCGCTCCACCTCGTGCACCCGCGTCGGCACGTGGTGTCGCAGGTCCAGGAGGCTGCCGGGGTAGTCCTCGCTGGCGGCCCCGACCCAGGGGATACCGGCCAGGCGCAGGACGAGTGCCGTCGGCAGGGCCGACTGGTGGAACGACGTGAGCACCAGGGCACGGTCCGGCGCCAGGTCGCGCAGCGTCGAGACGATCCGGCCCACGTCCTCGGCGCCGACCGCCTCGGGGCTCGGGTCGACCCAGGGGCAGCGCCACGTCACGACGGCGTCGACGCCGGGCAGCAGGCGTGCCGCGTCGGCACCCCGGGGCCCGCAGAGCAGGGTCACCCGGTGGCTGCCCGCGGCGACGGCCCGGACGGCGGGCCCCGCGAGGAGCACGTCTCCGGCGCTGTCGAGGCGCACGACGAGAGAGTGGGTCACCAGCGTCCTCCCAGGAGGTCGTCGACGACCGTGCCGAGGTCACGCCCGACCCGCCGGGCGGCGGCCACCTCCTCGGGCCGGGTTGCGCCGTTCGGGACGAGGACGCCGTGGGCCCCGGCCCTCTCGGCGGCTGTGACGTCCGAGCCGATGTCGCCGACGAGGACGGTCCGCGAAGGGTCGACGCCGAGCCGGTCACAGGCCTCGAGGACGAGCTGCGGGCTCGGCTTGCGGCATCCACAGCCCTCCTCCGGAGCGTGCAGGCACTGGCACCACACGTCGAACGGGCCGAGCAGGTCGGACACGCGCCGGTTGACGGCGTCCAGCTGTGCCGGTGAGATCAGACCACGGCCCACGCCCGACTGGTTGGTCACGACGCCGACGCGGATCCCGTTGCCGCGCAGGCGGTCCAGGGACTCCCGTGCGCCCTCGAACGGTCGCACCGCGGCGGGGTCGGCGTTGTAGGGCACGTCGTGGACGATCGTCCCGTCACGGTCGAGCAGGACGAGGTCCGGCGGTCCGGTCCACGGCGTGGCGCGCCGATGACGCAGGTGGCCACGAGCGCTGTGGACGACGGCCGCGAACGGGATGACCGCGCTCGTGGCGAGCATCGCGCCGATCTCAGAGGTGTCCCGTGGACCGGGCAGCACCCGGGCGAGGGTGAGCTGTGCCGTCAGCCCTGCCCAGGCGAGCGCGGCGACCCCCCCGGCGCGTCGGTGCCTCGTCGCCACCGCTCCCGCCGCCACCACGGCGGTGGCGACCGTGACCGCGTGCAGCCGCAGCCGCCCCCGCGGGGCGTGCGCCCGCGCGCGCCAGTCGGACCCGTGCAGCCGGCGCATCAGCGCGTCGTCGGCGTTGCCGGCCTGGCGACGGACGCTGACCCAGGCGTCCGCGGGACGGACCGGGTGCTCGACGCGGCGACGCCCCCACTCGATGCGCCCACCGGCGGCGCTGACGCGCAGTCCGAGGTCGACGTCCTCTCGGTAGGCGCGCGGGAACCGCTCGTCGAAGCCGCCCACCGCGACGAGGGCCGAACGACGGTAGGACAGGTCGGCCGTGATCCAGCGGGCGCCCTCGAGCCCCCCGGTCGACCGCTCCCAGTCGGTGGGGCGACGGTCCACCGGAAGCGGCACGGACAGCCGTCCCTGGCTGCCCACGACCTCGGAGGGCGCGTCGCCCAGGTCGACGAGCAGGTCCGCGTACCAGTCCTGCCCGGGCAGCACGTCGTCGTCGAGGAACGACACCCACCCCGTCCGGGCATGGCGCCAGCCGAGGTTGCGGGCCGCCGCGGGTCCGCGTCCACCACTGCGCAGCACCGTCGTCGCGTAGGGCAGCTCCTCGAGCCACCCGGGCAGGCCGCCGGTGCCCCGGCCGCTGTCGTCGACGACGAGGACGGGGGCCGTGACGTGCGTCGACTGCCCGGCCAGGCGCTCGAGGAGCGTGACGAGGCAGGCGCGGCCGACGGTCGGCACGACGATCGTCGTCGGCGCGACGACGGCGTCGGGGCGCCCGGCCACGGCAGCGGTTGCGGTCACGCCGGCCTCCTGACGACGAACGGTCCGAGGGTGAGCAGGTCGACGGGAGCGGAGCCGAAGCACTCCAGGGCGTCACGAGGGCTGTCGACCATCGGCCGCCCGGCGGTGTTGAGACTCGTGTTGACGACGACGGGCAGGCCGGTGCGCTGCTCGAAGGCCGACAGCATCCGGGCCACGAGCGGCTCCTGGACAGGGTCCACCGTCTGCACCCGGGCGGTCCCGTCGACGTGGACGACGGCCGGGATGCGGTCGCGCCACGGCGGCGCGACGTCGTGGACGAAGAGCATGTACGGCGACGGCACGGGCCCGCGCCCGAAGATCTCGTTCGCCCGTTCGAGCAGGACCATCGGGGCGACGGGCCGGAACTGCTCGCGTCCCTTGACGTCGTTGAGGCGCTCGAGGTTCTCGGCCCGACCGGGGTGGGCGAGCAGCGACCGGTGACCGAGAGCTCGCGGCCCGTACTCGCTGCGGCCCTGGAACCAGGCGACGACGCCGTCGGCGGCGAGGCAGGCGGCCGCCGCCTGCGCCACGTCGCCCGCCCGCTCGTAGGGCAGGCGCGCCGTGCGCAGCACCTGTTCGAGCTCGGCATCGGTCCACTCGCGCCCGAGGTCGGCACCGGGCATCGGCGTGCACCGGTCGCCGCCGTCGGTGGCGACGGTCAGCGCGGCCCCGAGGGCCGTCCCGGCGTCCCCGGCCGCGGGCTGCACCCAGATGTCCTCGTAGGGGCCGTCGGCGTGCAGCCGGGTGTTGGCCACGCAGTTGAGGGCGACACCGCCGGCGAGGGCGAGCCGTCGCGAACCGGTGCGCTCGTGCAGCCAGTGGACGAGCTCGAGCAGCACCTCCTCGAGACGCTGCTGCACGCTGGCGGCCAGGTCCGCGTGGTCCTGCGTCCACGGGTCGTGCGCGGCGCGACGCTTGGCCAGCGCTGCCCACTCGACCGGGTCGGTGCGGAAGCCGCCGTCCGCCGACGCGACCACGGCCCGGCGCAGCTCGTCGGCGAACTGGGGGGTCCCGTAGGACGCCAGGGCCATCACCTTGTACTCGTCACTGCTGCGGAGGAACCCGAGGTGATCGGTGACCTCCTCGTAGAGGAGGCCGAGCGAGTGCGGAAGCCGTTGTGCCGCAAGGGTCTCCAGCACGCCCCCGGTGTAGGATCCGGCGAGGTGGCTGGCGCGTTCGCCGCGCCCGTCGAGCACGAGGACGTCGGTGTCGGGTCCGGGCGAGGCGAGGGCTGCCGACGCCGCATGGGCGACGTGGTGCGGGACGAACCGCACGGACGCGGGGTCGAGGCCGGGCAGAGCCGAGGCGATGAAGCCCGGGGCGTGTCGTGCGTACGTCTGGCGCAGGTGGTCCCACGGGTCGTCGAGGCCCAGCTGGTCGGCGGGCTCGGCCAGCCGAGGGTCGTAGGAGTAGGCCACCGCGTCGAGGTCGGACGCCTCCAGGCCCGCCCGCTCGAGGCACCACCGGGCGGCCAGCTCGGGCAGCTCCCAGGCGGCGAACGGCACGGGGCGGTGCCCGTGCTTGCGGCGCGTGAGCCGCTCCTTCTCGAGGGCCGCGACCGTGACCCCGTCGACGACGAGCGCGGCCGCAGGGTCGTGGAACAGCGCATTGACGCCGAGAACCTTCACGAGTCCTCCGATGCCGTGGGTGCCTGCTGGACGGAGCGGGAACGGGCCCCTCTGCGAGGCGATGCCCACTTCTCCGCCCGTCAAACGGCTCGGCGTCGGAGAAGTGCTCCTCGGCGCGTGAAATGCCCTGTCTGCGTGCCCCGTCCGGGCGGCCGGGCCGGGTCCGGCCGCGGCCGGCCCGTTTGACGAGCCGGTTCCGGGGCATGGGAGGAGCCGTGCGCACCTCCGTCCTCGGAACCGGCTATCTCGGCGCGACGCATGCCGTGGCGCTGGCCCACTGGGGTCATGACGTCGTCGGCGTCGACGTCGACCCCGGCAGGGTGCAGCGCCTCGCCGCCGCCCTGCCACCGTTCCACGAACCGGGGTTCGCCGACCTCCTCGAGCGGGGGGTGGCTTCGGGGCGCCTCGTCTTCACCACCGACCCCGGCGCGGCCGCCGACGCCGACGTCCACTTCCTCTGCGTCGGCACGCCCCAGGTCGACGGCGGACGCGGCGCCGACCTGGGCGCCGTCTGGTCGGCGGTCGACGCGATCGCGCCGCGCCTGCGCCCCGGTGCACTCGTCGTGGGGCGCTCGACGGTACCCGTCGGGACGGCGGCGCAGGTGCAGGACCGCCTCGACGCCGCACACGGTGGCCGGCGGGTGGAGGTGGCGTGGAACCCCGAGTTCCTCCGCGAGGCGCACGCCGTCGAGGACTCGCTCCGTCCGGACCGGCTCGTCCTCGGCGTCAGCTCGGACGTGGCCGAGGGGCGTCTCCGGGAGGTCTACGCCGCCCTCGTCGAGGCCGGTGTGCCGGTCGTGCGCACCGACCCCCGCACCGCCGAGCTCGCCAAGGCCTCGGCCAACGTCGTCCTCGCGAGCCGCATCTCGGTCGTCAACGTCCTGGCCGAGGTCTGCGAGGCCGCCGGCGCCGACATCGAGCGTCTCACCGAGGTGCTCGGGCTCGACCCGCGGATCGGCCCGCACTACCTGTCCCCCGGCCTCGGCTTCGGCGGCGGTTGCCTGCCCAAGGACCTGCGCGCCTTCGCGACGCGGGCCGCCGAGCTCGGCGTCGACGCCGCGGCTTCGCTGCTCGCCGCGGTCGACGACGTCAACACCCACCAGCGCACGCGCACCGTCGAGCTGGCGGCGGCGCTGCTGGGCGGCAGCCCCCGGGGACGACGCATCGCGGTGCTCGGGGCCGCCTTCAAGGCCGGTTCGGACGACGTGCGCGACTCGCCGGCGCTCGCCGTCGCGTCGACCCTGGCGGCCCTGGGCGCCCACGTCCGCGTGCATGACCCCGAGGCCGGCCACCACCTGGCCCACCGTCCGGACCTCGAGCTCGCAGACGGTGTCGAGTCCGCTTGTGCCGCAGCCGAGCTCACCATGGTCCTCACCGACTGGCCCACGTTCGCCCGCATCGACCCGGGCGCGCTCGCCGGCGTCGTGCGGCGCCGCACCGTCCTCGACGCACGCCTCGTCCTCGACCCCGACACGTGGCGTCGGGCCGGCTGGGACCTCCACGCCCTCGGGCGCACGCGCCGCCCGCCTGAGACGGACCTCGACACCGACCTCGGCCCGGCGTCCGAGGCCGGACGCCGGGCCGGGTGACCGGCGTGCGCGTCCTCCTCTGGCACGTCCACGGCTCGTGGACCACCGGCTTCGTCCAGGGCCCGCACGAGTACCTCCTCCCGGTGCTGCCGGGTCGGGGGCCGGACGGCGTCGGGCGGGCCACGTCGTGGGACTGGCCGGACTCGGTCCGGGAGCTGTCGCCCGACCAGCTGCGCGTGGAGCCGTTCGACGTCGTCGTCCTCCAGCGCCCGCACGAGGGCGAGCTGGTGCACGAGTGGACGGGTCGCCGGCCCGGGCTCGACGTGCCCGCGGTCTACCTCGAGCACAACGTGCCGGGTGGACGGGTCCCGTTCGACCGGCACCCGATGGCCGACCAGACCCGCGTCCTCGTCGTCCACGTGACGGCCTTCAACGCCCTCATGTGGGACACCGGGTCGGCGCCCACCACCGTCGTCGACCACGGGGTCGTCGACCCGGGCCACCGGTACACGGGTGAGCTGGAGCGGGCCGCCGTCGTCGTCAACGAGCCGCTGCGGCGAGGGCGGGCGGTGGGTACCGACCTCGTCCTCCACCTGGCGGAGGCCGTCCCGGTCGACGTCTTCGGCATCGACGCCCACGCCCTGCGCTCGCTGCCGGCGGTGCCCCGCGGCCTGCGCACGGTGGAGGGTCTGGACCAGGAGCGCCTGCACCGGCAGATGGCTCGGCGCCGGGTCTACCTGCACCCGAACCGCTGGACGTCGCTCGGGCTCTCGCTCGTCGAGGCGATGCTGCTCGGCCTGCCCGTCGTCGCCGTCGCCAGCACCGAGGTGCCCCTGGCCGTACCGCCCGAGGCCGGTGTCGTCTCGACCCGACCGGACCGGCTCGCCGACGCCGTCCGGGAGCTCTGCGCGGACGGTGACCGTGCCCGCGCCGCCGGCGAGGCCGCCCGCGCGCACGCGCTGCGCCGGTTCGGTCTGCAGCGGTTCCTCGACGACTGGGACGCGGTGCTCGAGCGCGCCGTCGCCGAGCACGCGCCGGCGCCCAAGGTGGCCGGGGCGTGAGCGGGGCGCCCGACCGCGCGGAGCGCGTGACCGTCGTCGTCATGACGCGCGACCGCTGGCCCGACCTCGAGCGCTCGCTTCCACGGCACCCCCGCCCGGTGGTCCTGGTGGACAACGCGTCCCGCGACGGGACCCCAGCGCGGGTGTCCGCCACCTTCCCGGACGTCGAGGTCGTCCCGCTGCGTCGCAACGTCGGGGCTGCGGCCCGCAACGTGGGCGTCCGCCGGGCCGGTACCCCCTACGTGGCCTTCGCCGACGACGACTCGTGGTGGGAGGCGGGTGCCCTCGACCGCGCCGCCGACCTGCTCGATGCCCATCCGCGGCTCGGTCTCGTGGCCGGGAGCGTCCTCGTCGGTGAGGAGGGCACCCTTGACGGGGTCTGCCTCGAGATGGCCCGCTCACCGCTCGGGACCCGGCCCGGTGAGCCGGGACCGCGCGTCCTCGGGTTCATCGCCTGCGGCGCGGTCGTGCGCCGGTCGGCGTTCCTCGAGGCGGGGGGCTTCGACCCGGTCGTCTTCTTCCCCGGCGAGGAGGAGCGCCTCGCCCTCGACCTCGCGGCCCGCGGCTGGGCGCTGTGCTACGTGCCCGAGGTCGTCGCACGGCACGTGCCCTCGAGGTCACGCGAGCACAGCGAGGCGCGTCGGGTCCTCATCGCCCGCAACCGGCTCCTCACGGCAGTGCTGCGGCGCCCGACGCGCGCGGTGCTGGTCACGGCCTGCCACCTGGCCGCGGACCCGGCAGGCCGGCGCGGGATCCTGGCGGCGGTGCCACGGCTCGTCGCGGCGGTCCGGGCCCGCCGGGTCGTGCCCGCCCCCGTCGAGGCCGAGCGCCGGCTCCTCGACGCCCCGTGACCGCGAGGCCTCATCGGCGCGGTCACCGATGCCGATGGTGTCGCGCCGGGTTTGAATGGGCCGGCCGTGGGCACGGGATCGCCACAGCCCGGGCACCGGGCGGAGAGGAGCACCCATGTCCACCCGACCGGATCGACCCACGACCGACCGTGCACCGACGCGCCGCAGGACGGCCGTACAGGGCGCGGCGCTCGTCGTCGGGCTCGTCTTCCTCCTCGTCGGCATCGCCGGCTTCGTGCCGGGCGTGACGTCCGACTACTCCGACCTCGGCGTGGCCGGCCACCACTCCGGCGCGATGCTGCTCGGGCTCTTCCAGGTCTCGGTGCTGCACAACGTCGTGCACCTGCTCTACGGGGCCGCCGGTCTGCTCGCGGCCCGGACGTGGGGAGCCTCGAGGGCCTTCCTCGTCGGCGGCGGCGTCGTCTACCTCGTCCTGTGGCTCTACGGGCTGCTCGTGGACAAGACGTCCGCCGCCAACTTCGTGCCGGTCAACCGTGCCGACGACTGGCTGCACCTGGTGCTCGGCCTCGGCATGGTCCTGCTCGGCATCGTCCTCGGCCGGCACCGCGAAGCCCAGGGGCCCGCCGGTCACGACGCCGCGTTCGGCGACTGGCGTCGCGACAGCGCGTCCTCCTGAACCGCAGCGGCTCGGTCCGCGCGCCGCAGGACACCGTTGGCCCTGACCGCCTCGACCGACAGCGTCCGGTAGCCGAAGCGCTCGAACAGCACGGTCACCCGGTCCTCCTCCACGTCCATGACGGTCCCGGGGCCCCACTCGTCGTGCTCGACCGCTGCGCCGAGCCGGAAGCCACCACGTCGGGCCGGACGGGTGCGCGCGGTCCCCGCCTCGCACGTGTCGCAGTTGCCGCACGGCTCGGCGAGGCGCTCCCCGAAGTAGCCGAGCAGCAGCTGCCGCCGGCACCCGGTGGACTCGGCGTAGGTGCGCACCATCTCGACGCGGGACCGGATCAGCTGCTGGTGCTCCTCGGAGCGCTCCACGGCGGCGGCCACGGCGTCCTCAGGGGTGACGCCGTCCCTGAGCCCGACGCGTCCGCGGCGCACCAGGCGGACAGCACCGACCTGTTCGAGGAGGTTGAGCACCCTCGTGCGCCGCGCGCGGGAGAGCCGGAGCTCGGCGTCGAGGGCCGTCGCACGGACCGGTCCGGAGGCCGCGTGCAGTGCGGCCGTCACGGCATGGAGGTCCTCCTCGGGTGCGCTCACGGCGGTGAGGAAGGTCTGCAGGCGCAGGTCCTCGGGCCGGTGCACGAGGAGCGCCTCGGCAGGGTCACCGTCCCGGCCGGCGCGCCCGACCTGCTGGTAGTAGGAGTCGAGCGACTCGGGCGCGGCGGCGTGCACGACGAACCGGATGTCCGGCTTGTCGATGCCCATGCCGAACGCCGAGGTGGCGACGACGACGTGCAGGCCCCCGTCACGGAAGGCCCGGTGCACCTCGTCACGCCGGGCCCCGCGCACCCCGGCGTGGTAGGCCGCGCACCGGACCCCCGACCCCGCGAGCGCCGCGGCCACCTCGTCGGCCGCCCGGCGGCTCGCGGTGTAGACGAGACCGGCAGCGCTGTCGCCGTGCAGCTCCGCGGCGCGCTCGAGGACGGTCCGACGCTGGTCCTGTGCGTCGGTGGCCCGTCGCACCTCGAGGTGGATGTTCGGGCGGTCGAAGCTCGTCACGACCGATGCAGGCTCGCGCAGGCCCAGTCGGGCCACGATGTCGTCGCGCACGGGAGGTGCGGCGGTGGCCGTCAACGCTGCGACGGGTGGGTGGCCGAGGCGCTCGACGACCTGCCGCAGCCTGAGGTAGTCGGGCCGGAAGTCATGGCCCCACGAGGAGACGCAGTGCGCCTCGTCGATGACGAGCAGTCCCACCCCGGCGTCCGCCAGCCGCCGCAGCGCGTCCTCGTTCGCCAGCTGCTCCGGCGACGTGAAGACGTACCTGGCCTCGCCCCGACGGACCAGCTCCCAGGCCTCCTTCCGTTGCCTCGTCGTCTGCTGCGAGTTGACGAGGACGCCGGTCGGCGCGCGCGCCTGCCGCAGCCCGTCGAGCTGGTCGCGCTGCAGGGCGAGCAACGGCGAGACGACGAGCGTGGGGCCGGGCACGAGCAGCGCGGGAACCTGGTAGATGGCCGACTTGCCCGCACCGGTCGGCAGCACCGCCAGCACGTCCCGGCCCTCGAGCAGATGCTCCATCGCCGCGAGCTGGTACGGGTGCAACGGGTGCCACCCGAAGGTGGTACGCGCCACCTCCTCGAGTCTCGCCGTCTGCTGCGTGGACACGAGCCTCACCTACCCCGGGCGAACCCGCGTGCACCGCCCGCAGACCTCGACCCGTCCCCGGTGAGCCCGGTCAGGGGTGGGTAGGGGCCGGAGGCAGCGCACCGACGACGGGAGGAGGCCGACATGCGACGGGTGGCGACGGCCCAGGGCATGTTCAACGTGGCGGGCGGGCTGTGGCCGCTGGTCAGCGTCCGCAGCTTCGAGGCCGTCTACGGCCGGAAGACGGACCGCTGGCTGCAGCTCACCGTCGCAGGGCTGCTGACGACCGTGGGCGCCGCCCAGCTGCTGTGCCGCGACGAGTCGCGCCTGCCGGTCGCGCGCGCCCTGGGCGTCGGCACGGCGGCGACGCTGCTGGCCGTCGACGCCGTCAACGTGCCGCGCGGTCGCATCAGCCGCATGTACCTGCAGGACGCGGCGTGCGAGGCTGCGTTCCTGGCCGCCTGGGCGTGGGTGTCCCGTCCCGGGACGGCATCGTCGTCGGACACCACCGACGAGGTCGTGCCGTGCGCCGCGGCGGACCCGGCCGGGGCCCCGTCGCCCGCGGGGCCCCTCAACCCGGCCTGACGACTCGGTCGCGCGACGCACCGCGCGAGCGGGTAGGAGCCGGATGTCCTCGATCGAAGGAGCCACCACCATGAGCGGAACGCTGACCCGCATCGCCGTCGTGACCGGAGCCGACTCCGGCATCGGGCGCGCCACCGCCCTGCTGCTCGCCGACGAGGGGTTCGACGTCGGCATCACCATGCACGAGGACTCCGAGGGCGCAGAACGAACGGCCGACGACATCCGGCAACGCGGGCAACGTTGTGCCGTCGAGAGGTTCGACGCCTCATCGCCCGACGCCGGGTCCGTCGTCGACCGGCTCGCCGACGCGCTGGGCGGCATCGGCGTGCTCGTCAACGTGGCCGGCACCGGCCACTCGACCCCCGCCCTCGACCTCGACCTCGAGACGTGGAACGGCGTCGTGGGCACGGACCTCACCGGGCCGTTCCTCTGCTCGAGGCAGGCCGCTCGTCGCATGGTCGCGGCGGGACAGGGGGGACGCATCGTCAACGTCACGAGCGTCCACGAGCACGTGCCACGCGTCGGCTCCGCCGCCTACTGCGCGGCGAAGGCCGGTCTGGGGATGCTGACGAAGGTCCTCGCCCTCGAGCTGGCCGAGCACGGCATCACGGTCAACGCCGTCGCGCCCGGCGAGATCGCCACCGAGATGACCGGGCAGGACGAGCAGGCCGCGTACCGGACCGACCGACCCGGCAACCCGCTCGGGCGACCGGGCCACGTCAATGAGGTGGCCTCCGTGATCGCCTTCCTCGCCTCGCCGCGAGCCTCGTACGTCACCGGGTCGTCGTACGCCGTCGACGGTGGCCTGATGCTCATGAGCGCCCACGGCCACGACGACGCCGGCCCCTCGTGGCGCCGGCCGTGACCGGACCCCGGGAGACCGCACGGAGAGCGGCCCCCGTGGTCCGGGTGGTCGCCGCCGGGGCGAGGGAGTGACGGCGTGCCGATCTGGGTCCAGGCCGGTCTCTGGGGGCTGCTCGCGGGTGCGGCGCTCGTCGTCGGTGCGGCGGTGGCGTGGCGGGTCTCCGTGCCACGCCGCGTCGTCGCGGGCGTCATGGCGTTCGGCGCCGGCGTCCTCATCTCGGCCCTCGCCTTCGACCTCATCGACGAGGCGGAGTCGACCGGAGGCCTGCTGCCCACGCTCGTCGGTGCGCTGGGCGGCTCGCTCGTCTACGTGGCCGCCAACATCGCGCTCGCGCGCCGGGGTGCCCGGCACCGCAAGCGTTCCGGGGACCAACAGCCCTCGGAGTCCGAGCAGCAGGGCAGCGGTGCGGCCATCGCGGTCGGGGCCCTGCTCGACGGCGTCCCCGAGTCGGTGGTCCTCGGCCTGTCCCTGCTGTCCGGCAACGGCGTCGGCGTCGCCGTGCTCGCCGCGATCTTCATCTCCAACGTGCCCGAGGGACTGTCGAGCGCGGCGGGCATGAAGCGTGCCGGACGGCCCGCCGCGTACGTCTTCGGCGTGTGGGTCGGGATAGCGGTGGTCAGCGGGCTCGCCGGCCTGCTCGGCTGCCTGCTGCTGCAGGGTGCCTCCCCGGAGGTGGTCGCCGTCATCACCGCCACCGCAGCGGGCGCGATCCTCGCCATGATCGCCGACACGATGATCCCCGAGGCCTTCGAGCAGACCCACCTCTACGCAGGGCTGCTCGCGACGCTCGGCTTCCTCACCGCGTTCACCATCTCGCGCGCGGGCGGGTGAGGCGTCCTGCGCCGTCGACGCCGCGCCCGCTCGCCGGTCGGCGTGCCGACCACTGCCGCCCGGACGCTCAGCCGCGTCGGTCCACCGCCCAACGGGAGGCGTCCGCGTGCAGTCGCAGGCCGTGACCGGGCAGGTCGTCGCGCAGCGGCAGGCCACCGTCGACGAGGTCGGGCACACCGTCGAGGAGCCGGCTCTCGACCCGCACGTGGTCATGGAAGTACTCGAGGTGGCGCAGGCCCGGGACGGCCGAGAACGCCGACGCGCTGAGGTGCGGGGCGCAGTGCGCGGACACCTCGAGGTGGTGGGCCTGGGCGACGGCGGCCGCGCGGTAGAGCGCCGTGATGCCGCCGACCCGGGTGACGTCGAGCTGCAGGCAGTCGACCGAGCAGGCCACGCAGAGCGCGCGCACGGCGTCGAGCGAGTCGGCGTACTCCCCCGCGGCGACGTCCGCGCGGACCCGCTCGCGCACCGTGCGCAGGCCCGACAGGTCGTCGCTGCTCACCGGCTCCTCGAACCACGTGACCCCGAGCTCGTCGAGCTGCTGCCCGAGGCGCACCGCCTGGCCGACCGAGTACGCGCCGTTGGCGTCGACGAACACCTCGACCTCCGGTCCCACCGCCTCGGTCACCCGGGCGGTGCGGGCGAGGTCCCGGTCGACGCACGTGCCCCGGGACTCGCCGATCTTCAGCTTGACCCAGCGCGCACCGCGGGCCGCCCAACCGGTCAGCTGCTCGACGGTCCGCTCGTCGGTGTAGGTGGTGAACCCGCCTGAGCCGTAGACGGGTACGGTGTCGCGCCCCGACCCGAGGAGGCGGTGCAGGGGCAGGCCGAGCAGGCGGGCCCGCAGGTCCCACAGGGCCGTGTCGACCGCCGAGAGCGCCATGGCCCCACCGCTGCCGGCGCCGACGTTGCGCAGCGCCCGGACCTGGTCGCGCCAGCGGTCGGCGACCGCGAGGGCATCGCCGCCCCGGACGACCGGCCCGAGGACACCGCGCACGAGCTCGGCCAGCGACGCCGCGCCGTAGGTCCAGCCGGTCCCCGTCACGCCGTCGGCGTCGACCTCGACGACGACGCACGTCGTCGAGTCCCAGGCGATGGTGCCGTCGGCCTCGGGACCGTCGGTCGGCACGGTGAACGCGGTGGCCCGGACCGCCTCGACCGAGGCGGCGCCGGAGCGGTCCCGGGAGCGCTCCCCGTCGGGCATGCCCGGGTCACCCCTCGTGGCCGGGGAGCACCTCGGCGAGCTTGCTGCGGATCCCCTCCTTGACGACGTCGGCCCGGTCGGGGTCGCCACGCAGCACCGACTCGGCCGCCTTCTTCAGCTGGTCCCACGTCGCGTGCGGCGGGATCGGCGGCACCGCCGGGTCGGTCTCGAAGACGATGACGCACGGCCGGTCGCAGGCCAGCGCTCGCTGCCACGACGCCGCGACGTCGGCAGGGTCGTCGACGTGGATGCCCTCGAGGCCGAGGCTGCGGGCGAACCCGGCGAAGTCGACGACGGGCAGGTGCTGCGAGGGCAGGAACTGCGGCGAGCCGCCCATGGCGCGCAGCTCCCACGTGACCTGGTTGAGGTCACCGTTCTGCAGGACCATGACGACGAGCCGGGGGTCGGCCCAGTCCTCCCAGTACTTGGCGATGGTGACGAGCTCGCCCATGCCGTTCATCTGCATCGCGCCGTCGCCGACGGTCGCGAGGACCGGACGGTCGGGGTGCGCGAACTTCGCGCCGATGGCGTACGGCACGCCGCACCCCATCGTCGCCAGGGTGCCCGACAGGGTGCCGCGCATCGTGCCGCGCATCCTGATGTGACGGGCGTACCAGTTGGTGCCCGACCCGGAGTCGGCCGTGATGATCGAGTCCTCCGGCAGCAGCGGCGACAGCTCCTCGAAGACGTGCTCGGGGTTGATCGGGTCCGCCTCCACCCGGCCGCGGGCCGCCATCACCTCCCACCACCGCTGCACGTTCGACTCCACGGTCTCGCGCCAGCCGCGGTCGGTCTTGCGGGTCAGCAGCGGCAGCAGCGCACGGAGCGTCCGTGCCGCGTCGCCGACGAGGTTGACCTCGAAGGGGTAGCGCAGGCCGACCATGGTGGGGTCGGCGTCGACCTGCACCGCGCGCACCGCGGGCCTGCCCTCCTCGAAACCCGGCAGGAACTGGGTGTACGGGAAGTTCGAGCCCACGACGAGCAGCGTGTCGCAGTCGGTCATCAGCTCGTAGGACGGACGCGTCCCGAGCAGCCCGATGGAGCCGGTCACCCACGGCAGCTCGTCGGAGAGCACGTCCTTGCCGAGCAGCGCCTTGGCCACTCCCGCCCCGAGCGCGTCGGCGACCTCGGTGACCTCTGCGACCGCGGCCCGGGCGCCCTGCCCGACGAGCATCGCGACCCTCTCCCCCGCGTTGAGCACCTCGGCCGCCCGCTGCAGGTCCGCGTCACCGGGCACCGGCAGGGCGAAGGTCTGGTCGAGGCTGGAGGGCACCATCTTGAAGGCGTGCTGCGGCGGTGCGTACTCGAGCTCCTGCACGTCGCTCGGGATGATGACGGCGGTCACGGTGCGCCGGGAGGCGGCGATGCGGATCGCGCGGTCGAGGACGTTGGGCAGCTGCTCGGGCACCGTCACCATCTGGCAGTACTCGTTGGCGACGTCCTTGAAGAGGCTGAGCAGGTCGACCTCCTGCTGGTAGCTGCCGCCCATGGCCGAACGGGCCGTCTGGCCGACGATCGCGACGACCGGGACGTGGTCGAGCTTGGCGTCGTAGAGGCCGTTGAGCAGGTGGATGGCGCCCGGGCCGCTCGTGGCCGTGCAGACGCCGACGCGTCCGCTCATCTTGGCGTAGCCGACGGCCTCGAAGGCGGCCATCTCCTCGTGCCGCGCCTGGATGAAGCGGGGCTGGTCCTCGGCGCGCTCCCACGCGGCGAGCAGGCCGTTGATGCCGTCACCGGCGTAGCCGAACACCTGCTCGACGCCCCACTCGCGCAGTCGCTCGAGGACGTGGTCACCGACGGTCATGGTCGTCATCTCAGTTCTCCTCGGATCGGGGATGGTCGTGCCGGTCGGGGTGCGCGCCGTCGTGCGGTCGGCGGTCGTCCAGGCCGCGGGCGAGCAGCTCGGCGAGGTGCACGGCGTGGCGCCCGGTCTCCTGCTCCACCTGGGTGCGGCAGGAGAAGCCGTCGGCGAGCACCACCGTCGACGCGTCCGCGTCCCGTACCCGCGGCAGGAGCACCCGCTCGCCCGCCCCGACGGACACCTCGTAGTGCCCGCGCTCGAAGCCGAAGTTGCCGGCGAGGCCGCAGCAGCCGGAGCCGAGCCGGTCGGCACGGACCCCGGCGGCCTCGAGCAGCTCGTCGTCGGGCGTCGTTCCCATGACGGCGTGCTGGTGGCAGTGCGTCTGGACGATGGCCTCGACGTCGACCCGCGGCGGCGTCCAGCCCGGTGCGCGGGTGCGCAGGAGCTCGGCGAGCGTCATCGTCTGGTGCGCCAGGCGTCGGACGTCCTCGTCGCCGGTGAGCAGCTCCGGGCCGTCGGACCGGAACACCGCGGTGCACGACGGCTCGAGGCCGACGACCGGGGTCCCGGCGCGCAGCTCGTCGCGCAGCACCGACACGGTGTGCCGCAGCATGCGCTTGGCCGTGCGCAGCTGCCCGGTCGAGATCCACGTCAGACCGCAGCAGACCGGTTCGGGTGGGAGCGCGACCGTGAAGCCGGCGTCCTCGAGCACCTGGACCGCCGAGCCCAGGACGGCGGGGTGGAAGTAGTTGGAGAAGGTGTCCGGCCAGAGGACGACGCGGCCCCGGCCGCCCGCGCGACCCGGTGCGTCGCCGGTCGGGCTCGGGCCCAGCATCCGCGACCGCCCCGGCTCGGACGCCGTGAACGGCTCCTCGGCGAAGGCCGGCAGACGGCGTTCGGGCGCGATGCCACCGAGGCGCTTGAGCACCGGCGCGGTGAGGCGGGACTGCGTCAACCGGTTCACCGCGCGCGGGGCACGTGCCGCCGCCCTCGCCGTCAGCGGGAGCCAGCCCATCGAGTAGTGCGCCGCGGGTCGGACGCGGTGCCGGTAGTGGTGGGAGAGGAACTCCACCTTGTACGTCGCCATGTCGACGCCGACCGGGCAGTCGGACTTGCAGCCCTTGCACGCCAGGCAGAGGTCGAGCGCGTCGCGCACCTCCGTGGACCGCCAGCCGTCGGTGATCGCGTCGCCGCGCATCATCTCGAAGAGCAGCCGGGACCGGCCGCGCGTCGAGTGCACCTCGTCGCGGGTCACCATGTACGACGGGCACATCACCTGGTTCTCGCTCGAGGAGCTGCGGCAGCTGCCGATGCCGGCGCACCGCAGGACGGCCCGGGAGAAGCGGCCGTCGTCGTGCGGGAAGCCGAACTCGGTGCGCGGCTCCGGGTGCGCGTAGTCGGTGCCGAGCCGCAGATGGGTGTCGCGCGGGTTCGGGCGCACGACCTTGCCCGGGTTCATCCGGTTGTCCGGGTCGAACAGGTCCTTGACCTCCTCGAAGAGACCGACGACCTCGTCGCCGAACATGATCCGCAGCAGGTCGCCGCGCGCCTGTCCGTCACCGTGCTCGCCGGACAGCGACCCGCCGTACCGCACCACGAGCCTCGCTGCCCGAGAGGTGAACTCGTGGTAGTTCGCGATTCCGTCGGCCGTGCGCAGCTCGAACGGGATGCTGCAGTGGACGCAGCCCTGGCCGAAGTGTCCGTAGATCGACGTCTCGTCCTCGCGGTAGCCGTACTCGTCGAAGAGCCGGCGCAGGTCGCGAAGGTAGTCCCCGAGCCGGTCGGGCGGCACGGCCGAGTCCTCCCAGCCGGGCCACGTGTCGTGCCGTGCCGACGGGTGGGCGGTGGCGCCGAGCCCCGCCTCGCGGACCCGGACCAGCTCCTCGATGTGGCTCGAGTCGTCGTAGAAGCGGGTCGTCGGGGGGTGCTCGTTGCGCTCGACGTCGTGCACGAGCCCCTTGGCGCGCTCGTCCGCCTCCTGCCTGGTGTCGGCCGCGAACTGGACGACGAGCCAGCCGCGGCCCCTGGGCAGGTCGTCGACGGCGTCACCGGCCAGGGCCGTCTCGCGCTCGAGGTTGATGAGCACGTCGTCGAGCCCCTCGAGCAGCCAGGGCTCGTGCGCGACGACCTGCGGGACGGCGTCTCCGGCGTCGGCGATGTCGGGGAACCCGAGGACGACCATCGCCGTGGCCTTGGGCACCTCGACGAGCACGAGCTCCGCGCGCAGCACGGTGACGAGGGTGCCCTCGGAACCGACGAGCGCCCTGGCGAGGTCGAAGTGGTCCTCGGGCAGCAGGGAGTCGAGGTTGTAGCCCGAGACCCGGCGCGGGATCTTCGGATAGCGGGTGCGCAGGAGCTCCAGGTTCTCGTCGCGCAGGCCGCGCAGCGCCCGGTGGATCTCGCCGCGCCGGCCGCCGGCGTCGAGGGCTGCGGCGTACTCCTCCTCGCTCGTCGGCCCCACCCACATCCGCTCACCGTCGAACGTGAGCACCTCGAGCCGGGCGACGTTGTCGACGGTCTTGCCGTAGGCCTGCGCCGTCGAGCCGCACGAGTTGTTGCCGATCATCCCGCCGATGGTGCAGGTGCGGTGCGTCGACGGCTTGGGCCCGAACATCAGGCCGTACCGCGAGAGCTCGCGGTTGAGGTCGTCGAGCGCGATGCCCGGCTGGACGACGCAGCGGCGTCGGGCGACGTCGACCGACTCCACCCGGGTGCAGTGGCGCGACCAGTCGAGGACCACGCCCGGCCCGGTGGTCTGGCCCGCCAGGCTGGTCCCACCGCCGCGGGAGACGATCGACGCGTCGTGCTCCCGGCAGACCGCCACGGCCGCCTCCGCGTCGTCGGGGTCGAGCGGGTTGACGACCACCGTGGGGACGTACCGGTAGTTGGAGGAGTCGACGGCGTAGGCTCCCCGGCTCGCCAGGTCGGGGCGGACCTCGCCGCGTACCCGGGAGCGCAGAGCCGTGACGAGCCGGGCCTCCGACGTCGGGGCCGGCGCAAGGTTCTCCGTCAGGGTCATCGCGATCTCCTCTCCTTCCGGGCGCGCCTCTCAGGTGCCGCTGCCCGTGTCGGTGTCGGGCTCGCCGCCGAGACGCTGGGCGCACTCGAGCAGGAGGGCGTGGACGAAGCCCTGGGGCAGGTTGCCGCGCAGCTGCTGCTGCTCGACGTCGAACTCCTCGGCGAACAGTCCCGCCGGCCCGGCGGCGGCGCGCTGGCGCTCGAACCACCGGAAGGCCTCGACGTCGTGGCCCGCACCCCAGTGGGCGAGGCTCATCGCGAAGCCGCAGAGGAGGAAGGCACCCTCGGCCTGCCCGAGGGGCCGGTCGTCGGGCCGGTTGCGGTAGAGGTAGCCGTCGGCGGACAGGTCCTTCTCGAGGGCGGCGATCGTCGCGAGGGTGCGGGGGTCCTGCGGCGACAGGGCGCCGCGGACGCCGGGAAGCAGCAGCGACGCGTCGAGCTCGTGCCGCCCGGGTCGGCGCTGCCACACGCCCTCGGGCGACAGGCACCGTCGGCTCGTCTCGGCGAGGATCACGTCGGCGAGGTGGTCGGCCCGGTCGGCGACCGGACCGGACAGCTGCTCCGCGGTGCGACGCAGCCCGCCGACGCAGGCCAGCCGGGAGTGGGTCCACCAGTCGGGGTCGAGCTCCCAGATCCCGGCGTCCGGCTCCTGCCAGCGACGGGCGATGACGTCGACGAGCAGGTCGGCGGCGCGCGCGTCGTCGGCCGTCAGGAGGTCGTGACGCGCAGCGGCGGCGTAGAGCTGGAGGATCTCACCGGGCGTGTCGAGCTGGAACTGTCCCCGGACCCAGTTGCCCACGACGTCGGCCCCACCCGGATACGCCGGCAGGTCCAGCGTGCTCTCGTGCGGAGGCAGGGCCCCGGTCACCGAGTACGCCGGCGCGAGGTCACCACCGTGCTCGAGGACGCGGGCCGTCGTCACGTCGACGAACTCCGACAGCAGCGGGAGCGGCTCGCGCACCGAGACGGCGAGGCCGGCGTAGGCCTGGTCGCGCAGCCAGACGTAGCGGTAGTCGTAGTTGCGTCCGGCCTCCGCGCGCTCGGGCAGCCCGAGCGTCGGCGCGGCGACCATCCCGCCGCCCGGAGCCGTGAGGCCGCGCAGGACCGCGTACGCCACGCGGGCGTCACGCCGGCCGACGACGTCCTCGAAGTCGGGCACCTGCTCGTGCCACCACTGTTCGGTCAGGCGCCAGGCGGCATCGGGGTCCACGGGGTCACCGAGCGGGTGGTCCGACACCTCGAGGACGAGGTCGCGGTGCGCGCCCCGGCCGAGGTAGAGCTCGGCCCGCAGGACGCCGTCGGAGTCCACGGTCGCCTCGGGCACGCCGCTCCACCGGGCCCGCACGTCTCCGGCGTCGAGGAGCCAGTGACCGGCCTCGTCGCGTCGCACGTCCGCGGCTCTGCGCCCGAAGTCCGGGCGCAGGTCGAGGGAGACGGCGACGCGCGCCCCGTCGTCCTCCGGCATCTCGACCCGTCGCAGCAGCACCGCGCGATGCGGGTCGGCCGGGACGGCGAGGGCCTCCCGACACTCGACCGTCGTGGTGTTCGTCACCCAGTGGCTGCGCCAGACGAGGCTGCCGGGCTCGTACGCGCCGCCCCACACGTACGGGTCGACCGGGGTGACCGTGTAGCCGCCCCGGCCCCCGATGAGGGTGGCGAAGGCCGCCGGCGAGTCCCAGCGCGGTACGCACAGCCACGCGACGTCACCGCGTGGCCCGATGAGGGCGCCCCGGTGGCCGTCCGCCACGAACGAGTAGTCGCGCAGGACGTGGAACGGCTGGCCCGTCGAGGTGCTCGTCGCCGCCGAGGTGGAGGCCGCTCGATCCGTCATGTCCGTTCCCGGCGGATGCCGGTGAGCACGGCTGCCGCCAGTGCCACGGCGGTGGAGGTGAGGGCGGGGCGCGCGTAGCGGGGTCGCCAGCCGGCGAGGGCGACCATCGACACACCGTGGGTCAGGTCGGTGGCGACGGCAGGGCCACGCACCGCTCCCGGTGCGGCCACCAGCGCGAGCCCCTGGACGACGTGCCGCAAGCCGAGGAGCTGGGTCACCAGCTGCTCGTCCGCGTCGCAGGCGCGACCCAGCATCCGTTGCCAGACCGTCTCAGGGTAGGTGAACAACATTGCACCCCAAACGATCCCGGTGACCCCGGCCAGTCGGGCCCGGCGCCGTGAGCTCATCGCCGTCGCCCCGCCAGCGCCCCCGCGAGGCCCGCCGCCGCGACGCCGGCGACACCAGCCAGCTGCGGGTACCGGTGCGCCAGCCACTGCTGCCTGCTCGTCGACTTCGACCGGCTGTCGAAGGCCCCGTGCGCACCGAAGTCGCGGCCGCCGTCACCGTCCGCGGGCTCCCAGAGGTTGGCGGGCTGGTCCTCGGGACGGGGCTCGCTCGTCTGCTGCGAGTCGAAGCCGGTGCGGGCGAGGTACCGGTCGAGCAGCCCCGGGGCCACGGCGTTGGCCAGGAGCGTCGCGGCCGTCGTGGCCCCGACCCAGTACTCCCGTCGGCGCGGGTGCTCGGACGCGTAGACGATCGCCCGTGCCGCGACCTCGGGCTGGTAGATGGGCGGCACCGGCTGCGCCTTGCGGGGCAGGCGCGACAGGACCCACGAGAACTGCGGCGTGTTGAGGGCCGGCATCTGGACCATCGTCACGTGGACGTTGCTCTTCTCGTGGAGCAGCTCGACCCGCAGCGCCTCGTGGAAGCCCTGGATCGCGTGCTTGGCGCCGCAGTAGGCGGTCTGGAGCGGGATGCCCCGGTAGGCGAGCGCCGACCCGACCTGCACGATGGTGCCGGCGTCTCGCTCGCGCATCCGCTTGAGCACCGCACGCGTCGCGTACACGTACCCGAGGTAGCTGACCTCGGTGACCCGCCTGAACTCCTCGGGCGCGATGTCCTCGAAGCGCGCGAACACCGACGTGAAGGCGTCGTTGACCCAGACGGAGATCGGCCCGAGCTCGCGCTCGATCCGGGCGACCGCGGCCTCCACGGCGTCGGCGTCGGCGACGTCGACCGGCACGACGAGGGCCCGCCGCCCGTGCGCCCGGACCTCCTCGGCCGCCGCCTCGAGCCCTCGGGTCCCGCGGGCGATGAGCGCGACATCGCTTCCGCGGCGGGCGAACTCGCGGGCGGTGGCCCTGCCGATGCCCCCGCTGGCGCCGGTGATGGCGACGACGTGGTCCATGCGTCCTCCTCGATCGCTCTCTTACGTGTATAACTGCAACAGTTGCAGCAATGCAAGAGTCGCCTACGCTGTTCACGTGGCGACGACACCGGATTCGTACCCTCAGCCGCGCACCTCGGACGTCGAGTCCCTGCTGCGGGCCTCGCGCGTCGTCACGGCCGTCGTCACCAGCTCGCTCCCCGAAGCCGGCGAGGGGTCCCTGACGCTCCCCCAGCTGCGCGGTCTCGTCCTGGTCGCGAGCGGACGCGCCACGTCGACGACCGAGCTCGCCGCAGCCCTCGAGGTCCACGCGTCGTCGGCAAGCCGCCTCGTCGACCGCCTCGTGGCGGCGGGGCTCGTGCGTCGCGCCCCGAGCCCGCGGGACCGCAGGCAGGTGGTGCTCGCGACGACCGCCGCCGGCCGGCGCACCCTCGATGCGGTCATGGAGCACCGCAGGCAGCGCTTCCGCGCACTGCTCGCGCGGCTGGACGAGCCGACGCGTCGGTCACTGTCCGCCGCCCTCGACGCGCTCTCGGACGCTGCCGGCGAGCCCGAGGGCGTGCCGCACCTGCCCTGACCCGATACGTGGGTCGTCCCTCGGCGATAGCCCGGTCCGCCTCGTGGGTACGAGGCTGCCGTCCGCCCCGGCGGCGCCGTGGAGGGAGCCGGCGGGGCGGACGATCCCAGGACCGGCTCCAGGCCGGTTCGCCGGTGCCGCCCGCCGCGGCCCCGGGTCGTCCGGGACGACGGGCTCAGTCCAGATCGGGCAGCGTCCCGGTCCGGACGACCTCCGCAGCCAGGTCCCGCACCTTGACGTTGCGGTTCTGCGAGGCGCGGCTGAGCGCCGCGAACGCCTCGTCGGCCGTCAGGACGAACCGGCTCATGAGGATGCCGCAGGCCTGGCCGATGCGTTCCCGGCTCGCCACGGCGACGGTGAGGTCCGCGACGAGCCGGTGCTGCTCCACCACGAGGGCGGCCTGTGCGGCCAGGGCCTCCGCGAGCTCGAGCATCGACAGGTCGACCTCCGTGTCGACCGTCGTGCACACGCTCAGCGCGCCGACGGCCTGACCACCCTGCAGCAGCGGCACGGCCAGCTGGGTGCGGACCCCGAGCACCGTCGCGGCCGCGAGGACCTCGGGGAAGCGGTCGGCGCGATCGGCAGCGGCGACGATGACGGGCAGACCGGTGCGCACCGCCTCGTACAGCGCGCCCCCGTGGACGCTCAGCTGCTCCCGAGCCATCCTCGAGGCGAGCCGGCTCGACGCGGCCAGCGGTTGGTCCTGGTCGAGGTGCAGGTGGGCGACGGCGACGTGCCGGAACCTGGGCTCGACCGCGGCGACGGCGGCGAGCAGCGTCTGCAGCGTGTCCGACGGCCCCGACGGTGCGCTCGGGACCTCGACCGGGTTCGTGAAGGGAGCGACGCGGGCGCTCGGCGGGATCGGGCGCGTGACGGACATGGAACCTCCAGCACGTTTCGCCGGCGGGAGACCCTCACTGTCGAAGGTGGGGGCCCGGTGGCGACCCCCACCACACGAGCCGACCTGACCGGTTGTCGTATCCCCAAGGTACAACGCGGCTCCGTCCGCCGAGTCTTTGGGAACCTGCGGGTTTCACCTCGGCGTCGGCGGCCGGCGCCGGGGGCGTAACGACGCCGGTGGCGGCGCCGATGTAAGGGTCGGCGTGGTGGTGGTCGGTCCCCCGAGCGACTGCCACCACGCTCCTTCCTCGCGGCGCCGAGAGCAGGCGCCGAGCCCAGGGTGCACCGGCTACTCGGGCGCCTCGCCGGTGGCACCGTCGATCAGCTCCCGTGCGATGTCCAGGTGGCCGGCGTGCCGCGCATACTCCTGGATGAGGTGCAGCAGGATCCACTGCAGCTGTGGGGCCGAGGAGGCGTCGGTGAACCGACCTCCGACCCGCGCGGGCTCGGCCAGGTCATGGGCCTCGACGACGGCTCGGGTGCGGCGCCCGGCCGCCGCGAGCAGGGCGGTGAGCCGGTCGGCCGGCAGGTCGGGTGACACCCATCCGGTCCCTTCGCTGTCGGCCCAGGGGTCCGTGAGCTCTTCGGCCATGAATCCCCAACGGATCCAACGCCGCTCGACGTTGGCGAGGTGGTTGACCAGTCCAGCGGGCGTCCAGCCGGACGGCACCGTCGCCCGCTGGAGGTCATCAGGCGCCAGCCCGTCAAGCTTGCTGGCGATCACGGCCCGGTAGTAGTCCAGGTACTGCAGCAGCAGGGCGCGCAGGTCGGGTGTCGAGGACGGTTCGGGAAACGCTGAGGTCGGCATGACCGGCATCCTCCCGGTAGGACGCGTCCCGCGCACGAGGTGGGGCATGCGGGTCCGGGGGCCCACCTCAGCGGCGTCGGTCCTCAGCGGCGTCGGGCAAGGAGCACGTACGTGCCGCGCGCCACGGTCACCGTGCCGCCGTGTCGCCCGATGACGTCGGCGAGGGCGGAGGTCAGGCGCCCCAGGTGTTCCGGTCCGAGGCGTCGATGGTCGCCGAAGGTACCGACGAGACCTGCCCACTGGGCGCCTGTCAGGCGCCGGTGCCACCGGTAGGTCCGCGGGCGCGAGACCGTGAAGTCACCGTGCACGGCGAACGGGTCCGGGGCGTCGGCGGCGGTGCTCGGGTCGCGCCCGATGACGGTGAGCCCGGGGGCGATGTCGGCGTAGACGGCCTCGAGCTCCGCGAGCACGTCCGCCGGCACGGCGTGGTAGTTCCAGAACCTGGCGATCCGGCCGCCCGGCTCGAGCAGCCGGGCAGCCTTGTCGGGACCTGTGGCGGGATCCACCCAGTGCCAGGCGTGCCCACAGGTGATGAGCTCGAAGCGGCGCCCGGCGTCGTCCCAGCTCTCGAACCGGTCGACCTCGACGTCGACACCGTGCGCCCGGGCCACGGCAGCCATCCGCGGGTCGGGGTCGACGCCGAGCGTCGCGACCCCGCGACGTGCCAGCTCGACGGCCACCTTGCCGGTCCCGCAGCCGACGTCCAGGGCGGAGCGGACGGGGTGGGCGAGCAGGTCGTCGAACAGTGCCGCAGGGTAGCCCGGGCGAAACCGGTCGTACGCCTCGGCGCCCGACCCGAACGACTCCGCCCGTTCGCGATCCGGCTGCAGATGCTCCAGTGGCACGAGGCAAGTATGAGCCGGCCCGGCCCCCCAGCCGCCCTCCGGCCCGGAGTCGGTGCCGGCGTGCCACCGCGGGACGTGCGGCCGCTCGAGCCGGTGGTCACCCGGCGAGGTGGCCCCACCGCGGGGAGAGCTCGCGCCAGGGTGCGGTCTCGACGACGCGACCCCCGTCGAGCACGACGACGCGGTCGGCCTGCGCCAGCGCGGCTGCCTTGCTCGTGGCGCCGATGACGGTCGCCCCGCCCGAGCGAAGCGCGGCCCACAGCTCGATCTCGGTGGCCGCATCGAGCGCCGAGGACACGTCGTCGGCCAGCAGCAGGTCGGCCTCGCAGGCGAGCGCGCGGGCCAGGGCGAGCCGCTGGACCTGCCCGCCGGAGAGCCGGACCCCACGGTGGCCGACGAGCGCGTCGGGTCCGCCCGCCTCGGCGACGTCGCGCTCCATCCGGGCGGTGGCCAGGGCCGGCTCGACCTGCCGGCCCGCGTGGTCCAGGGCGACGTTGCCGGTGAAGGTGCCCGACAGCACGCGCGGCACCTGGGCGATGTGGGAGACCCGACCCGGCCGGAGCTCGACCTCGGGCTCGGTCAGCGCCCGGCCGTTCCACAGCACCTGACCGGTGTGGTGCGTCAGCCCGGCCAGCGAGGAGAGCAGGCTGGACTTGCCGGAGCCGACCTGCCCGAGCAGGAGCACGAGCTCTCCCGCGTGGACCGTCAGGTCGACGTCCTGGACACCGATGGTGCCGTCGTCGTGGACGGCCGTCAGGCCGCGGAGGCTGAGGGTTCGCAGGGGTTCCCGAGCGCCGGTCTGCGGGTCGTCGGCGGTGCCGTGGACGAGGTCCATGCCCGGCGGCACCTCCATGAGGTCACCGCCGCCCGCGAGCCGGCTCGTGGCGTTCATCCACGCCCGCACGCCCGGCGCCTCGGTGACGACCGAGCCGGCGACACGGCCGAACCAGTCGAAGCCGCTGACCGCGTTGGCGACGAGCAGGGTGATGGCGAGCGGCCACGTGCCGTGGAGGAAGCCGGCCCAGGCGGCCACGACGCCGCACTGGACCATGACGATCGGCACGCCGTCGAGCAGGGCCTGGACACGGTGTTCGCGCACGGCCGCGTCGACCCGGCCGCCGTCCACGCGACGCAGGTGCGCGTGGACCTGTGGCGTCGCGGCGGCGAGCTTGACCGTGCGGATCGACTCGAGGGCCGACACCAGCGACCGCCCGAAGCTGGCCCGCGCCGTCGAGGCAGCCGCGGCCGAGCGCCCCGCCACCGGCCGTCCGAGCGTGGAGGCCAGCGCCGAGGTCACCATCACGACGAGCAGGACCGCGCCCGCGAGCCAGGTGCCCGCGATGAGGGCCGTCATCGAGGCGACGACGAGGCCGTTGACGAAGTCGACCCACCGGTCGGTGTAGCGCGCCAGGCGGTCGGCGTCCATCGTGCGGGCCACGACCTCGCCGGGCGGGGTGCGGACCAGGCGTCGTTGTGCGGTCTGTCCGGCCAGCACCGCGGCGCGGACCCGCAGGCGCACCTCCACCCACCAGTGGGGGTAGGTGCGGAAGGCCTGGGACAGGACGATCGGACCGGTCACGAGCGAGACGACGAGGGCCGCGGTGAGCGGTCCGGGGTTCTGCCCGGCCTCCAGGTCGGTCACGACGAGGCCCCAGATCCAGCCGGTGACGGCGCCGAACGCGCCCGTCAGCGAGGCCAGCAGGAACAGCGCGGCGCCGAGCAGGCCCCACTGCGGCTGGATGCGGACGGTGTGGAACACCTGGCGCGCCAGGCTCGGGGTCGGCGCGAGGACCGGGGGCGGCGGCGGGGTGGTGCTGCGGCGCACCGAGCCGATCGCGGCGTCCTCGTGGTGGTGCTGCTCCACGGCCACCTCGTGGGCCGCTGCCTCGAGCAACCGGCGGAACGGACCGTCGACGGCGGCCAGCCGGCCGCGCGGACCCTGCTGCACGACGCGACCGGACTCGAGCACGGCCACCTGCTCGGCGCGCTCGGTCGTCGAGAGGCGGTGGGCGACGAGGATGCCGGTACGCCCGGAGATGAGCCGGTCTGCGGCCCGGACCACCCGCGCCTCGGTGACGGGATCCATCCGGGCGGTGGCCTCGTCGAGCACGACGACACGCACGTCGCGCACGAGCAGCCGGGCGAACGCGACCAGCTGCTCCTCCCCCGCCGAGAGGGTGGTGCCGCCCGGACCGAGCATCGTGTCGAGCCCGTCGGGCAGGCCGGCCACCCACTCGGTGAGACCGAGCTCGGCGACCGCGGCCTCGACCCGCGCTCGCGGCACGGCGCCGAAGAGCGTCATGTTCTCGGCGAGGGTTCCGGCGAGCACCTCGGTGCGCTGGGTGACCACGCCGACCGCCGCCCGCAGCTGTTGCAGGTCGAGGTCGCGCACGTCGGTACCACCGAGCAGCACGGTGCCCGGCGGCGGCTCGACCGCCCGGGACAGGAGCGAGGCCAGCGTGGACTTGCCGGAGCCGGTGCGTCCGACGAGGGCGCAGGTGTGGCCGGCGGGAACGACGAGGTTGACCTCGCGCAGTGCGAAGGTGCCTGTGCCGTAGGTGAACTCGAGGTCGCGGAACTCGACGTCCAGGGGCCCGTCGCGCAGCGGCAGCCCACCGGTCGGCTCGGCCGGGGAGTCGAGCATGGCCCGCAGCCGAAGGACCGCACCGAAGCCCTCCTGCAGGTCCGGCAGGTGGCGTGCCAGCATGTCGACGCCGCCGACGAACATCGTCGTGACGAGGAAGAGGGTGACCAGCCGCGCGGTCGACAGGTCGCCGGCGAGCACCAGGGCGGCGCCGACGACGGCGACGGCGGCCAGCGCGCCGTGCAGGAGCCCTCCGCTGCGTCGCGTGATCCGGGCCTCGACCTGGAGCACCCGGTCCAGCGCCGCGTGGACGCGGGCGGCCATCCGGGCGTTGCGGCGCAGCACGTGCGCCTGGCCGAGCGCCGTGCGCAGGTCGTCGCGGGCGGCGACGCCCTCCTCGGTGGACGCCGCGTGGTCGGTCCACGCGGCTTCCTCGACGACCTTGCGCTCGGCGACCTGCGGCAGGAGTCTGCGGACCACCCAGTAGGTCGCGAACCCGGTCAGCGGGAAGAGGATGGCGGCGGGCCACCACGCGAGGCTCGCGACCACCCACAGCGGCCCCGACGCGAGGAGCGTGCGCACGGCCTGCCACACGCCCCAGCGCATCAGCTGGCCGACCTCCCACGTGTCGTCGTCGATGCGGTCGAGCACCTCCCCGACGGCCTGCTCGGACAGCTCGGACAGCGGCTGGGCCATCGCGGCGTCGAGCAGGTCGGCCCGCAGCCGGCCCTCCGCCCGGTCGCAGACCGTCGCCCAGATCATCTTGGCGACCGTGTCGATGACGGCACCGCCGACGACGCACAGGGCGAGCAGCATCACCAGCGTCGAGGTGGCGTGCTCGGCGAGCCGGCCGGCGACCATCGAGCCGAGGGACGCCGCGACGGCACCGAGCAACGACATCGAGAAGCACACGACCGTGAGCGGGCGACGGATCCGGCGCCAGTCGACGGGGACGCGGTCCGCGGGCACGCCGGAGCGGCGAGGGGACGCGCCCTGCCTCGTGCCACGCGCCTCGTCGTACCCCAGCCTCGTCATCGTCACAGTCACCAAACGCTACCGACGACCACCGACGCTCCGCCTCCGGTTTTCCGGGCCCCGGGGGCCCTGGTCGACCCGCGGAGCGGAGAACGGGTGAGGGCGGGCGCGGAGCGGGACCTGTACGGGCACGGGCACCTCGTCACCGATGACACCGGAGCCTTCGTCGACGTCGCTGGGGCCGCATCGAGGACCCGCTCGGCACCATCTCGTGGGTCGTCAGCCACGTCGAGGACGTCCCCGCGTGGACGCGGCAGCGCACCGGTCCGCTGAACCGGCGCTCGAGACCTGCCGGAGGCACCGGGCCACGGATGTGGCGCCCGTAGGTGTGTTCATGGGTCACGCGCCTCGCCGGCGGGTATGCAGCCGGGGACAGGGAGCACCACGCGAGGAGGACACATGACCAACCCAGCTGGCACCTCCGGCAGCGGCGGCATTCCCGTCGCAGGCGCTGCGGCGGCATCCGGCGCCTTCGACGACCGCGGCGACGAGCAGCAGACCGACCAGGGCGTGCCCGTCGGCCGCGCGGACGTCGAGGCGGACCGTGAACGCGCCGCCGGCGACGGCGATGCGGATGACGGCGAGGACGCAACCGACGGCCTGACGGGCGTCGCGGGCAGCACGGACGCCGAGACGGACGACGGGGTGCCCGTCGGCAGCGCGGACGCCGAGGAGGACCGACGCCGCGCAGCGGCAGCCGGTGACGAGCCCGACGACGCCCCATGAGCCCAAGGCTCCTGTAGGCCCGCCGGGGAACGGGCCGGCGTGAGGGGCTGCCCGTCACCGAATCGTGAGGCCGTCGAGGGCCGACTTCACGCGAACCGCTGAACCGGCACCCGACCTGCTGCCACGCTCTAGTCACCGCCGCGCGTGACCCCAGCCTGCGCGTCGAGGCCTCGGTCCCCCACGAGGCGGCTGAGGTCAGGCCGTCGCTCCACCCTTCCCTCGAGTGGCGGCCTGACTTCACGGCTCCGGCCCGGCCGCGCCAGCCGGCTTGCCCGGCAGGCCCCGCTCGGCCGCGTGCGCCGTTCCTTTCCGTGAGATGAATGTCCCGACTTCCGCCGAGGCCGCCAGAATGACTGTCGACAGACGACAGTCGGTACGCGGAGGTGCGCAGTCATGTCGAAGAACGGGCCCGTTGATGCGGCCGCTGTCCCCCCGGCGGCCGACAACCGCTGGTCGAGGAGCCTGTGGCTCGACGGGGTGGTCCAGGACCTGACCCCGCGACAGCAGCTGTCCGGTGACCACACCTGCGACGTCGCGATCGTCGGAGCGGGGTTCGCCGGCCTGTGGACGGCGTACTACCTCAAGAAGGCCGACCCGTCCCTGCGGGTCACGGTCGTCGAGGCCGAGATCGCGGGGTTCGGCGCTGCCGGTCGCAACGGCGGCTTCGTGTCCGCCGGGATCGCCGGCAGCGGCGCACGCTACGCCCGCGACCACGGGTGGGACAACGTCCTGCGGGCCGAGCGCGAGACCCAGCACGGGGTCGACGAGATCGGCCGCGTCGTGGCGGCCGAAGGCATCGACTGCGGCTACCGGAAGGAGGGGGCGCTGAACATCGCGACGACCGATCCGCAGGTGCAGCGTCTGCGCGCCAGGGCCGAGGCGAAGCACCGCTTCGGGCTCGGGACCGAGGACTACCGGATGCTGACGCCCGAGGAGTGCGCTGAGCTCGTCCGGGGGGCGGAAGGCGTCCTCGCCGGGTCGTTCACGCCGCACTGCGCGCGCGTCGACCCCGCCCGGCTGGCCCGCGGACTGGCCGATGCCTGCGAGCGCCTCGGGGTGACGATCTACGAGCAGAGTGCAGCGGAACGCTTGGGCCCCAAGGTGGTCCACTGCCGGAACGGACGAGTTCGGGCCGATGTCGTGGTTCGGGCCACGGAGTCCTACACGATCCGCGAGCGAGGCCAGCGACGCAGGTTCCTGCCCCTCTACTCCCTGATGATCGCCACCGAACCGCTCCCGCAGGAGACGTGGGACGAGCTCGGCTGGCGGGACGGTCTCGGGGTCTCGGACGTGAGGCACCTCTACTACTACGCCCAGCGCACGGTCGACGGCCGGGTCGCCCTGGGCGGCCGAGGGGCGCCGTACCGGCTGACCAACCCCATCTCCCCCGAGAACGAGCGCGACGCCGGGGTCTTCCAGAGGCTCACCGAGACCCTGCGCGAGGCGTTCCCGGCAGCGGCGCAGGCTCGCATCACCCACCACTGGGGCGGGCCCCTGGCGGTCCCGCGCGACTGGTGCATGCGGACGACGTTCGACCGCACCACGGGACTCGGGTTCGTCGGTGCCTTCGGCGGCCACGGCGTCACGGCCGCCAACATCTCCGGCCGCACCATGCGCGACCTGATCCTGGGCGACAGCACGGACCTGACCTCGCTGCCGTGGGTCGGGCACCACACCCGCAACTGGGAACCCGAGCCCATCCGGTTCATCGCCTCGAGGCTCATCGCCAAGACGCTCGACGCGTCCGACGCCTACGAGGAGCGGACCGGCAAGCCGGCGAAACGGGCCCGGCTGGTCGCACCGTTCCTGCCACCGAGCTAGGCGAGCCGTCGGGCGCGTCCAGCTCGGTGGCCGACCGGCGGAACGGGCCCGGACGGCCGCTGCCTCGGCTCCGTCACCCAGGTGCGGTGCTGGGCTCGAGCCTGACGACGACGGACTTGGACGTGGGCGTGTTGCTGTGCTCGGCGACGGACGCGAGCGGCACCAGCGGGTTGGTCTCGGGGTAGTACGCCGCGGCGGACCCCCGCGGGGTGTCGTACTCGACGACCCGGAAGTTGCGGACGCGGCGGTCGACGTCGTCGCCGGCCCAGTGCGCCACGATGTCGACGTGGTCGCCCGCCCGCAACCCGTGGGCCTCGATGTCGCGACGGTTGATCAGGACCACCTGACGCCCGCCCTCGATGCCGCGGTAGCGGTCGGACAGGCCGTAGATCGTGGTGTTGAACTGGTCGTGGCTGCGCATCGTCTGCAGGACGAGGTGGCCCGCCGGCACCTCGAGCAGGTCGAGGTCCGACGTCGTGAACTGGGCCCGGCCCGACGGGGTGTCGAACGCGCGCCGGTCGCGCGGCGGGTGGGGCAGCACGAAGCCGGTCCTGGTCAGGACCCGGGCCTCGTAGTCGTCGAACCCCGGGACGACGCGCTCGATGTGCGCGCGGATCCGTCCGTAGTCAGCCCGCAACGCCGCCCAGTCGATGCTCGTGCCGTCGGCGTGGCTCGTCCCCGCGCCCAGGGTGGCCTCGGCCAGCCCGCAGACGATGGCCACCTCCGAGCGCAGCTGCTCGCCGGCGGGTGCCAGGCGGCCACGCGAGGCGTGGACCACCGACATCGAGTCCTCGACCGTCACGAACTGCGGCCCGCTCTCCCGGTCGTCGCGCTCGGTGCGCCCGAGCGTGGGCAGGATGAGAGCGGTCTCCCCGGTCACGAGGTGGGAGCGGTTGAGCTTGGTCGACACCTGCACGGTCAGCGCCGTACGCCGCAGCGCCTCCGCCGTGACGCCCGTGTCCGGCGCGGCGTGGAGGAAGTTGCCGCCGAGCCCGACGAAGACCCCGACCTTGCCGGCGAGCATGGCTTCGATCGTCTCGACGGTGTCGTAGCCGTGCCGCCGCGGCGGCTCGAACCCGAACTCGGCCGCCAGGGCGTCCAGGAAGGAGGCCGGCGGCTTCTCCCAGATGCCCATGGTCCGGTCGCCCTGGACGTTGGAGTGGCCCCGGACCGGGCACAGGCCCGCCCCCGGCTTGCCGATGTCGCCGCGGGCCAGCGCGAGGTTGACGACCTCCTTGATGGTGGCCACCGAGTTGCGGTGCTGGGTCAGGCCCATCGCCCAGCACCAGACCGTGGCGCCGGAGCTCGCGACCATCCTGGCCGCCTCGACGACCTGGTCGCGCTCGAGGCCGGTCGCCTGCCCGACCCGCTCCCAGTCGACGTCGGCCACGTGTGCCCGCCACGCGGCGAACCCGTCGGTGTGGGCGTCGACGAAGGCGTGGTCGATCGCATCCCACTCGACGAGCAGCGACCCGATCGCCTGGAAGAGTGCCTGGTCCCCGCCGAGACGGATCGGCAGGTGCAGGTCGGTCAGGTCGGTGCCGTGGCCCACGACGCCGCGGGCGTGCTGCGGGTTGCGGAAGTTGACCAGGCCCGCTTCGCGCAGCGGGTTGATGCTGATGATCCGCGCCCCGCGCCGCTTCGCGGTCTCGAGCGCCGAGAGCATCCGCGGATGGTTCGTGCCCGGGTTCTGCCCGGCCAGCACGATGAGCTCGGCCCGGTACAGGTCCTCGAGGCTGACGCTGCCCTTGCCGATGCCGATCGTGTCGATGAGCGCCACGCCGCTCGACTCGTGGCACATGTTCGAGCAGTCCGGGAGGTTGTTGGTCCCGAACGCGCGGACGAACAGCTGGTAGACGAACGCCGCCTCGTTCGAGGCGCGCCCGGACGTGTAGAACGCCGCCTCGTCCGGCGTCCCCAACCCGTTCAGGTGCGACGCGGCCAGCGTGAACGCCTCGTCCCACGCGATCGGCTCGTAGTGCGTGCCACCCGGACGGCGCACCATCGGGTGGGTCAGCCGCCCCTGCTTGCCCAGCCAGTGGTCCGGGCGCGCAGCCAGCTCGGCGATGCTGTGCCGAGCGAAGAACTCCGGCCCCACCCGGGCCGTCGTCGCCTCCTCGGCCACGGCCTTGGCGCCGTTCTCGCAGAACTCGGCGGTGTGGCGATGATCGGGATCCGGGTCGGGCCACGCGCAGGACATGCAGTCGAACCCGTCGACCTGGTTGAGGCGCAGCAGCGTCCGGGCGGCGCGCGAGGGTCCCATCTCCCCCAGGGCCCGGCCCATGGCCACCGCCACCGCCTCGACACCCGCCGCGTGGTCGCGTGGGGTCCGGACCCTCAGGCGAGACTCGTCGGGCGTCCCCAGCAGCTCGTGCTCGGCCATGGCGTGTGATAGCTCCTCGGTCACGGGACGCGGACGCCCCTTCGGTTCGTTTCAGGGCCGGGCGGCCCGGCGGCCCACGGCTTCATGGCAGCCGACGTCCCCGGTCGTGCCGGCCGCACGCCAGGACATCGGCGTGCGACCGGCCACCGCCGGGTTCCGGGGGCCCGGTTCACGGGTCAGGGCGTGGGGCGCTGCCTCGGGACGATCATGACCGGGACCGGCGCGTGCCGCAGGATCTTCGCGGCCGCCGAACCGAGGAAGACCTGCGCCATCGGGCCGGCCGCCCCGGATCCGAGCACGAGCAGGTCACCGCGCCTCCACGGGATGTTCTCCACTGCTTCGCGCCACTCGGTGCCGATCCCGGTCACCACGTCCACGTTCGAGACAGGGTCGGGCACCTCGCCCAGCTGCTTGACCGCCTCGTCCATGGTCCTGCGCCTCCATCGCTCGACGACCAGGTCCTCGGCGGACCGCTCGATCGAGCCGCCGAACATGGTGAACGGCCGCGACGTGAAGGATGCGATCCGCAGCCGCACCTTCCACCGGTCGGCCAGCCGGGCACTGGTCGCGATGAGGCCTCCGTCGTCCGGGGCGCCGCCGAAGGCCGCCGTCAGCCGCCCGATCGGAATGCGACCCGGTGGGTAGCCACGGGGGGCGATCGCGACCGGCACCTTCGAGGTGTGCACGAGACGCTCGGTCACACTGCCCAGGTCGACCCTGCCGAGCAGACCCGCCGACGACGACCCGACCACCACGAGGTCGGCGTCGTGCTCGCCCACCAGCTCCATCAGACCGTTGGGTGTCGAGGTCGACGGGTGGACCTTCACGCAGATGTCGACGTCGCTGCACGCCTGCTCGACCACCCGTTCGAGGGACGCTGTCACCTGGGACACGAGGTGGCGCCGGTACTCGTCCTCGATCCGGTCGGCGCCCGCGCGCGGCCCCCGCTCCACGACCGCCGCGGCGACGATCTTCTGCCCGGTCGTCCGCGCCAGCTGAGCGGCCAGGTTGAGCGGAGCGCTGCCCTGCCTGCTCGAGCTGAACCCAGCGATGATCGTCATGCGACCGTCGCTCCGACGGGCACGGGAGCCGCCACGACATGGGTGACCGGCAGCTCGGGGTACTCCGCCCGCGCTCGGTCGACGACCTCGAAGCGGTGCCACACGGAGCTCTCGAGCGGCAGGGTCGCGATGACGATCTGGTCCGGACGGAAGGTGGCGACACCGTTCGCCAGTGCTCGCAGCGGCCGGTAGTCCCCCAGCGCGCCGTCGGCGTCCAGACCCTCCGAGCGAAGCGTCCCCAGGGTGTGGTCGAGCCGTGCCGTGGCGGCCTCGCGGGTCGCCTGCATCACGTCCAGCGGGCCGTGCGTGGCCGCCACACCGGTCTCGACGGGGCTGGCGGGCACGACGACGTAGTAGCTGGCGTCGTGCTCGGCGCCGATGCCGCGCAGCTCGTCGAGCAGCTCGGCGGAGTTGGCCGTCTCGTTGGCCAGCACGAGGACCCGGTGCGGAGCCACCGTCCGAGCAGGTGCCTCGGCCACGGGACGACGGGCGATGAACCACCGGTTCGCGAAGAAGAACGCGATGACGACGGCCCACGACAGCAGGCTGAGGATCAGCTGCGACCGGGAGTCCTCCTTGATGCCCATCTGCGCCAGGATCGCGGCGATCGCCAGGACCGTCCCGATCGACAGGAACGGGAAGAGCCACATCTTCACCTTCAACGACTGGCTCCCTGAGCGGAACCGCAGCACCACCTGCGAGATGCCGATGAGGCAGTAGACGAACAGGATGATCGCGCCGCTGGAGTTCAACAGGAAGGCGAAGACCGTGTCGGGCGAGACGGCGGCGGCGATGACGCACAGGAAGCCGACGACGGACGACGCCAGGATCGCCACGGCGGGCACCCCGCGGCTGGTCACGCTGACCAGCTGCAGCGGAGCCTCACGGCGAGCGGCGAGCACGAAGAGCATGCGCGAGGCGGTGTACATCCCGGAGTTCAGGCAGCTCAGCACCGCCGTGAGCACGACCGCGTTCATGATGTGGTCGGCGTAGGGAATCCCCATCTGGGTGAACGCGGCGACGAACGGCGAAGCGGCCACCGTCTTGTCGTTCCACGGCAGGATGACGGTCAGCAGGAAGATCGAGCCGATGAAGAAGACCGCGATGCGCATGATCACCGAGTTCGCGGCCTTGGCCACCGCCCTCTCCGGGTCCTTCGACTCGGCGGCAGCGATGGTGGCGACCTCGGCGCCGGTCATCGAGAAGATCACCGTCACGATCGCGGCGGTGACGCCGAGCGCGCCATGGGGCAGGAACCCCCCATGAGCCGTCAGGTTGGAGAAGTCCATCGACTTGCCGGGCCAGAATCCGAACGCGTACGCCGCACCGAGAGCCAGGAAGATGATGATGGCCGCCACCTTGATGCCGGCGAACCAGAACTCGAACTCCCCGAAGGAGGACACCGAGAACAGGTTCGTGGCGGTCATCGCGCTGAGCAGGATCAGCGAGACCAGCCACAGCGGGGCGTTCGGCACCCAGTACTGGACGATCTTCGCGCCCGCGATCGCCTCGAACCCGACGATGATCACCCAGAAGTACCAGTACAGCCATCCGACCGAGAACCCGGCCCAACCGCCGAGGGCGTTGCGCGCGTAGTCCGCGAACGAGCCTGTCGAAGGGTTCGCGACCGCCATCTCGGCCAGCATGCGCATGACCATGATGACCACGAAGCCGCACAGGGCGTACGCGATGAACGATCCGGGCCCCGTGCTGCCGATGACCACGCCCGAGCCGACGAACAGGCCCGCTCCGATCACGCCGCCGATGGCGATCATCCTCAGCTGACGGTCGCTGAGACCCTTTTGTAACGTCGTTGAAGCCATGCCGTTTCCTTTCAGACGTGAACCGGGAGGTGCTCACCGTTCTGTGGGATTGCTGTGCTCGAACGTCATCGCGGCAGCATCGGCGCAGGACCCTTCGTCGGGTCCGGCACGCCGATCACGGGCCTCCGAGGGTCTCGGCCATCTCCACGACGTTGGTGAGCAGCATCGCTCGCGTCATGGGCCCGACCCCCCCGGTTGCTCCGCTGACCTTGCCTGCCACGCTGTCCACGGCCGGATGCACGTCGCCCAAGATGCCTTCGATGGTGCGGGTGATGCCGACGGACAGCACCGTCGCACCTGGCCTGACCCAGTCCGGCTGCACGAGGTGTGCCACGCCTGCGGCCGCGACGACGACGTCGGCGACGCGCGTGTGCGCCGCGACGTCGACGGTCGCCTCGTGGCACAGCGTCACCGTCGCGTGCTCACTGCGCCGCGTCAGCATCAGTCCCAGCGGACGGCCGACGGTCAGGCCGCAGCCGATGACGCAGAAGCGTGCCCCGGTGATGGGGACGTCATGGTGTCGCAGCAGCTCGATGATCCCCCTCGGCGTGCACGGCAGCGGGGCCGGCATGCCGAGGACCAACCGCCCGAGGTTGACCGGATGGAGGCCGTCGGCGTCCTTGTCCGGGTCGATGAGCTCGAGCACGCGGTGGGTGTCGATGTGCGCCGGCAGCGGCAGCTGGACGATGAACCCGGTACAGGCCGGGTCCGCGTTCAGCCGGAGGACGGCCGCCTCGATCTCCTCCTGGGAGGCGGTCTGCGGCAGCTCGATCCGGATGGAGTGCAGCCCGACCTCGCGGCAGTCCCGGTGCTTGCCGTTGACGTAGGAACGGCTCCCCGGGTCGTCTCCGACGAGGATCGTCCCCAGACCCGGCCGGATGTCCTGCAGCTGCAGCATGGAGACGCGCTCTGCCAGGTCGCGCTTGACCGTCTCGGCGATCCGCTTGCCGTCGATCAGTGTTGCAGTCGCCATGCCCGCTCCTTCCGTGAGCGCCGAGGCCGGCCGGGTGTCCGGGCGGGTGGGTGGAGGTGGAGCTGCACCGCTAGCCGGCGGTCGGGCCGACGGCGCCCGCGAGCTTGGCCTGGACCCACTCGTGGAACTCGCCGATGTGGTGCTCGCTGGGGACCAGGACTCCCCCGTCGGCGTAGACGCGCGAGCTCATCGCCGGCTGGCACCGCTCGCAGGCGTCGAAGTCCTGCTGGTTGACCCGGTGGAACAGCTCCACCGACGCGCTGACGTCCTTGCCGCTCTCGACCACACCGGGCAGGTAGAGCCAGTCGCACTCGACGATGGTGTGGTCGGCCGCCAGGGGGTACATCCGGTGGAAGATCACATGGTCGGGCACCAGGTTGATGAAGACCTGCGGCTTGACGGTGATCGCGTAGTAGCGACGGTCCTGGTCGTCGGAGACGCCCGGGATACGGTCCAGCCCCTCGGAGCCGTCGACGGTGAACCCCTTGATCTCCTCACCGAAGACGGCGCCGTGGCCCACGAAGTACTGGGCGGCGAACCCGTCGGCGAACTCGGGCAGGACCTCGGTGAGCTCGGGGTGGATCGTCGCGCAGTGGTAGCACTCCATGAAGTTCTCGATGATGAGCTTCCAGTTGGCCTTGACGTCGTAGACGATGCGGCGCCCGACGGCGAGGTTGGCGACGTCGTAGTGCTCGATCGACTCGAGGTCACCGAGGCGCTCGATGACGGCGTGGCGGACGGTCTCGTCGAACGAGGGCGGCTCCGGCGCGAGGCACACCCAGATGTAGCCGAGCCACTCCTGCACCGAGATGGTGCGCAGCCCGTACTCGACGCGGTCGATGTCAGGCATCTTCGTCAGGTTCGGCGCTGCGACGAGCTTGCCGTCGAAGTCGTACGTCCAGGCGTGGTAGGGGCACTGGAACGAGCGCTGGGCCTGGCCCGACTCCTCGGTGCACAGCTGGGCGCCGCGGTGGCGGCAGATGTTGAAGAAGGCCCGGGCCTCGCCCTTGCGGTTGCGGGTGATCAGCACGCTCTCGCGGCCGACCTGCACCGTCTTGAACGAGCCGGGCCCCGTCAGGTCGCTCGAGCGGGCGGCGCAGAACCACATCGCCTCGAAGATCCGCTCCTGCTCGGCGGCGAACACGGCCTCATCGGTGTACGTGTGACCGGGCAGGGTGGCGATGAGGCTGGGCGAGGTCTCGATGACGGACATAAGAGCTCCTGGACGACGGGCGGGGTGGTGAGGTTTTTTATGACGCAACGTTAAGTGTGATACGCAACAGCGTGGTGGCAGACGCCGGCGCTGTCAAGGGTTGTCCGGCCTTCAGGCGGGAGCCGGAACGGTGGGGGCGCCGAGCATCCGGCGCCACCGGGTGAAGGGTCTGGTCTGGTTCAGGCCGAGGACCCCGACCGGCTCCTGGGCGCGTCGGTAGACCGCCAGGAAGCAGTGCTCGGCAGGGTCGCCCTCCTCGATGGTCACGCTGTCGGCGGACCGCGCGTCGCCGGCGAACTGCAGGCGCACGCCGTACTGGTCCGACCAGAAGTAGGGCGGAGCCACATCCGGTCCCGAGCCGTCGCCGGACAGCAGCGTGGCCACCGCGCGCTTCGGCCGGTCGAGCGCTCCGGTCCAGTGCTCGACCCGGTGGTGACGACCCAACCGTCGGTCGTACCAGGCCGCGCAGTCACCGACGGCCACGACGCCGGGAGAGCTCGTCAGGCCGCCGGCGTCGCAGCGGACGCCGTTGTCGAGCTCCAACCCGGAGCCCTGCAGCCAGTCGACGTTGGGCTGGGCCCCGACACCGACGAGCACGAGGTCGGCCGGCAGCAGCCGGCCGTCGTCGAGCTCGACACCGTCCACCCTTCCGGCACCGGTGAACCGCCGCACCCCGGTGCCGCAGATGAGCCGGACACCGTGGTCGGCGTGCAGGCTGCTGACGATGCGGCCCATGTCCGTGCCGAGCGGTCCGGCGAGGGGGGTCGCCATCGCCTCGACGACGGTGACCTCGAGGCCGAGGGAACGCGCGGTGGACGCGACCTCGGCACCGATGAAGCCGGCGCCGATGACGACGAGCCGCCGCCCGGGCTCGATCTCGGCCCTCAGTGCCACGGCGTCGTCGAGCGTCCGCAGGGTGTGGACGCCCGCCAGCCCTTCCGTGCCCGGCAGGGTCCGCGCGCGGGCACCCGTCGCGACGACGACCCCGTCGGCCCGGATCCGCGTGCCGTCGCCGAGCACCACGCTGCGCTCGGTCAGGTCGAGGCTGGCTGCGCGGACGCCGAGCAGCCACTCGACATCCAGGTCCTCGTCGTCGTCCTCGAGGGCGATGTCCTCCTGCGCGACCTTTCCGGCCAGGAACTCCTTGGACAGGGGCGGCCGGTCGTAGGGCCGGTGCAGCTCGTCACCGATGACGACGAGCCGCCCGTCGAAACCCTGGCTGCGCAGCGCCCTGGCCGAGGAGAGCCCGGCCAGCGAGGCGCCGACGACCGCGACGGTCCTCATCCCCGACCACCCGCACCCTGGCTGCTCGCGCTGACACCGGGCGGCAGGTTGGGCTCCTCGGAGGACAGCTCGACGTAGATGTGGCCGTCCTCCACGACGACGCGGTGGGTTCGCACGGGCTTCTTGGCCGGCGGTGCGTCGACCTGGCCGGTGCGCAGGTCGAAGCGGGAGGCGTGCAACGGGCACTCGATCTCGCAGCCCTCCAGCCAGCCGTCGGCGAGCGACGCGTCCTGGTGGGTGCAGGTGTCATCGAGCGCGAACACCTCGCCGTCCTCGGTGTGGAACACCGCGATCGGCGGCTCGGCCTGAACGCGCAGCGCCTCCCCCGGCGCGAGTGAGGACAGCGGACAGACTGACAACATAGGAACCACCTCGATGCGAATAACACAACTCAAAGCACGATGCGCAACAGTCTGAGACCACGACAAAGCCGTGTCAAGAGACTCGCCCGCGAAGCCTGAGGGCTTCGCGGGCGAGGGGCTCGGAGGTCGACGTCGCGCCGGTGGGCAGGTCAGTGAACCGCGGGCTGGTGGCGGTAGAACTGGGCCTCCGACGGCGGCAGCGGGGTGTTGCCGAGGATCAGGTCGGCAGCCTTCTCCGCCACCATCATCACCGGGGCATAGATGTTGCCGTTGGTGACGTAGGGCATCACCGAGGCGTCGACGACCTTGATGCCCTCCAAGCCGTGAACGCCCATGGTGAGCGGGTCGACGACCGACCTGTCGTCGACCCCCATCCGCAACGAGCACGAGGGGTGCAGCGCCGTCTCCGCGTCCTCGGCGACCCACCTGAGGATCTCCTCGTCGGTCTCGACCGAGGGTCCGGGTGAGATCTCACCGGCGTTGAACGGGTCCATGGCCGGCTGGGTCAGGATGTTCCGCGCGACGCGCACCGCCTCCACCCACTCGCGGCGGTCCTGGTCCGTCGACAGGTAGTTGAACCGGAGGGCCGGGTGCTCCCGGGGGTCCGTGCTCCTGATCTTGACGGAGCCGACGGCATCGGAGTACATCGGCCCGACGTGCACCTGGTACCCCTCGCCACCCTCGGGCGCCGACCCGTCGTACCGCACCGCGATGGGAAGGAAGTGGAACATCAGGTTCGGGTAGGCCACGTCGTCGTTGCTCCGGACGAACCCGCCACCCTCGAAGTGGTTGGTCGCGCCCGGACCCTGGTGCCGGAAGAGCCAGTCGGCACCGATCAACGGCTTGTACCGGTGCTTGAGGTAGCGCTGCATCGTGACCGGCTGCTTGCAGGCGTACTGGATGTACACCTCGAGATGGTCCTGCAGGTTCTCCCCCACGGCCGGCAGGTCGTGCACGACGTCGATGCCCAGCCGGGACAGCTCCTGGGCGTTGCCCACCCCGGACAGCTGAAGGAGCTGCGGCGAGTTGATGGCGCCGCCGCTGAGGACCACGGTCTTGGCCCGCACCTGCGTCGCGGCACCGCGGCCACGCTGGTACTCCACGCCCACGGCGGTCTTGCCCTCGAAGAGCACGCGCGTGGCCAGGGCCCTCGTCACGACCTCGAGGTTGGGCCGGTCCATGACCGGGTGCAGGTAGGCGCGCGCGGCGGACAGCCGCCGGCCGTTGCGGATGTTCCGGTCGAAGCGCGCGAAACCCTCCTGACGGTAGCCGTTGACGTCACTGGTCCGGCTGTAGCCGGCCTGCTCGGCAGCCTGGAAGAACGCCTCGAACAACGGGTTCGTCGCGGGGCCCCGCTCGAGGGCCAGCGGCCCGTCGTGGCCGCGGAACGGGTCGTCCGGGTCGGCGGCCAGGCAGTTCTCCATCCGGTTGAAGTACGGCAGGCAGTGGGCGTAGTCCCACGTCTCCATGCCCGGGTCCGCCGCCCACCGCTCGTAGTCCAACGGGTTGCCACGCTGGAAGATCATCCCGTTGATGCTGCTGGAGCCGCCGAGCACCTTGCCGCGCGCGTGGTAGATCCGACGGCCCCCCATGTGCGGCTCGGGCTCGGACTCGTACTTCCAGTCGTAGAACCGGCTGCCGATCGGGAAGGGCAGCGCGGCGGGCATGTGGATGAACACGTCCCAGAGCGAGTCGTTGCGACCCGCCTCCAGGACGAGGACCTTGGTGGCCGGGTCGGCCGAGAGGCGGTTGGCCAGCGCACAGCCGGCCGATCCCCCTCCCACGATGACGAAGTCGTAGACAGCAGACGCCATGTTTCCTCCGAACTCGGGCCGCAGGGAGCTGCGGCCGTGCCAGGGTCGGCGACGCGTGGGCCGGGCACGACGTGCCACAGCTGGCCGACCAGCTGTGCTGAGCGTACCGGAGTAGCGGATTGCGCACTAGACTGCGCGATGCGCAACTGTTACCCGTGCGTTAAGGTTGCGTCATGAGCAACGATATGCAGGGGGAGAACAACAGCAGAGCTCCACGGCGGAGCAGCCGCGCCAACGGCGACACGAGCGGCGGCGTCCAGTCGGTCGATCGGGCGGTGCGCGTGCTCGAGATCCTGGCCGCCACCGGTGGCTCGGGCGTCAGCGAGGTCGCCGCCGACCTCGACGTGCACAAGTCCACCGCCTTCCGGCTTCTCGCCGCGCTGGAGGATCGTGGCCTCGTCGAGCAGAACTCGGAACGCGGCAAGTACCAGCTCGGCTTCGGCATCCTGCGTCTGGCCAGCGCGATCCCGGTGCGGCTCGGCGTCGTCCGGCAGGCCCGGCCGATGCTCGACGAGCTGGCCACCAAGCTCGGTGAGACGATCAACCTGGCCGTGATCCGGGAGCACTACGCCGTCAACGTGGCCGAGGCACTGGGGCCGTCGGCGATCTCGGCCCAGACCTGGATGGGCCAGCTCACCCCGCTGCACGCCACGTCCAGCGGCAAGATCCTGCTGGCACATCTCGACCGCGCCCAGCGCGACGAGGTCCTCGACGTCGCGGGCCAGCCACGGCTCACCGACGCCACCATCACCTCGCGCAGCGCGCTCGAGAAGCAGCTCGAGCAGGCCCTGACCGACGGGTTCGCCACCACGTTCGAGGAGTACGAGGTCGGCCTGAACGCCGTCGCCGTCCCGGTGCGCGACCACACCGGCGGCGTCGTCGCTGCGGTGAGCGTCTCGGGCCCCGCCTTCCGGCTCGTCCCGGACCGCATTCAGGAGGTGGCCGGCGTGCTGCAGGCCGCCGGGAGCCAGATCAGCCGCCGGTTGGGCCACCTGGGCAGCTGACCGACGCCGGGTGGCCCCGGCCGAGCCCGCGTCCCGTGCCTCGGACCGACGCAGTGGCGTCGGGTACGAGACGCGGGACGCCACTGCGTCGGGTCCGTCGTGGTCGGCGCCCGGCCGCCGCCACGTCGACGGATGTCGCGGGACGCCGACCGGCGCCGGCCCTCAGCTGCGCAGGCGCGTCATCGCGGGGTCGAACAGCGGCTCGGCGGTCACGACGGCCCTCACGCGCTCGTCGAAGTACCCGATCTCGAGCTCGGTGCCGACGTCGGCGAGATCGACGGGCAGCCAGGCGTACGCGATCCCCTTGCCGATCGTGTAGCCGTAGGCGGCGCTGGTGACGTACCCGACGCAGCGGTCACCGGCGTACACCGGCTCCTTGCCGAGGACGACCGTGCCCGCGTCCGGCAGCGTGAGGCAGGCGAGCCGGCGCGTGCTGGACTCCTTGCGAGCCAGGAGGGCCTCGCGGCCGACGAAGTCGCCCTTGTCGAGCTTGACCGCGAAGCCGAGGCCTGCCTCGTAGGGGTCGTGCTCGGCCGTCATGTCGGCACCGTAGGAGCGGTAGCCCTTCTCCAGGCGCAGGCTCGAGAAGGCACCGCGGCCGGCCGCGATGACGCCGTGCTCCTGCCCGGCCTCCCACAGCAGGTCCCACAGCCGCTGGCCGTGGTCCGCCGTGGTGTAGAGCTCCCAGCCGAGCTCCCCGACGTAGGACAGCCGCATCGCGGTGACGGGCACCGTCCCGATGAAGGCCGAGGTGGCGCGGAAGTACTTCAGGGCCTCGTGGCTGAAGTCGGTGTCGGTCAGCGGCTGGATGAGGTCGCGGGCCTTCGGGCCCCACAGGCCGATGCAGCAGGTGCCCGCGGTGATGTCGCGGACCTGTGCGCTGCCGTCGGCGGGCAGGTGGCGCCTCAGCCAGTCGAGGTCCGCGTTGCCGTTGGCACCGATCTGGAACCGGTCCGTGGCCAGGCGGGCCACCGTGATGTCGCTGCGGATGCCACCGTCGACGTCGAGCAGGAGGCAGTACGTCACCGACCCGACCGACTTGTCGACGTTGGCCGTGACGAGGCCGTTGAGGAACTGCGCCGCACCGGGGCCGGTGACCTCCAGGCGCTTGAGCGCCGTCATGTCGTACATCGCGACCGACTCGCGCGTCACCTGCGCCTCGGCGGCGACGATCGGGGACCAGAACCTGGCGGCCCAGTCGTTCGGCGTGGAGATGTCACGGCCTTCCACGAGACCGGCGTTGGCGGAGTACCACTGCGGACGCTCCCAGCCGGACGCCTCGAGGAACTCGCCGCCGAGCGCCTGCTGGCGCCCGTAGAACGGGCTGGTGCGGATCGGGCGTGGGCTGCCGGTCGGCTGCAGCGGGTGCAGGATGTCGTAGACCTCGATGAAGTTCTGGCAGTCCCGGGTGAGGACGTACTCCGGCGAGAGCTGGTGCTCCTCGAACCGGTTGAGGTCGCACTCGTGCAGGTCGAAGCTCGAGCAGTGCCCGTCGACCAGCAGCTCCGCGACAGCGCGGCCGACGCCGGCCGAGTGCGTGACCCAGACCGCCTCGGCGACCCAGAAGCCGCTGACGTCCGGCGACTCCCCGATGAGCGGCATGTTGTCGGTGGTGAACGAGAAGAGCCCGTTGATGCCCTCCTCGACCTTCGCGTCGCGCGTGGAGGGCAGCAGCTTCTGCGTCTGCGTCCACGCCTCCTCGAAGTCCTCCTGGGTGAACTCCAGGACGGAGGGCATGACCGCCGAGTCGTCGAGGCGGGCGATGTCCTCGGCCCGGATCGGCATCGGCCGGTGCCCGTAGTAGCCGATGCCCAGCGTGTCGAACCGCTCGCGGTAGTAGAGGTCCTGGTCCTGGTGGCGCAGGATCGGCAGCGTCGCCTCCCGAGTGGCCCCGGCCAGGGCCGGAACCTGTGACGTCCAGGCGAGCTGGTGCGCCAAGGGCGTCAGCGGCAGGCTCATGCCGACCTTGGCGGCGATGACGGGGCCCCAGATTCCGGCGCAGCACACGACGATGTCCGCGGGGATCTCACCGTGGTCCGTCACGACGCCGGTCACCCGGCCGTCCTCGACGGTGACGTCCAGGACCTCGTGGCGGGGCAGCAACCGCGCTCCGCGGGAGGCGGCCCGGCGCGTCTGGGCATCGACGGCGTTGACCGCCTTGGCGAGCCCGTCGGTCGGGATGTGCAGGCCGGCGAGCACGACGTCCGGGTCGAGCAGCGGGTACATCGCCGCGGTCTCTGCGGCGTCGAGGACGCGGGACTCGACACCCCACGCGGTGAGCCACCCGTGCCGGCGGTGCAGCTCGACGACTCGCTCGGGCGTCGTGGCCACCTCGAGCCCACCGACCTGCAGGAAGCACGGCCCCGCTTCCGACTCCATCGAGCAGAACTTCTCGACGGTGTAGCGAGCCAGCTCGGTCATCGTCTTCGAGGCGCTTGCCTGGAACACCAGCCCGGGCGCGTGCGACGTCGACCCCCCGGGGGCCGGCAGGTCGCCCTGGTCGACGACGGTCACGTCGTCCCAGCCGCGAGCGGTGAGCTCGTCGACCAGCGCGGCGCCGACAACCCCCGCACCGATGATGACCACCTTGGGACCCGTCATTCCAAAACCTCCAGAGTGCGTCTGGCGCAACACAATGCGCTGATCGCAACAATCGTCGTGGACCACCCGCGGGGTGTCAAGAGCCCCGCGGACCCTGATGTGGCGATGTCGGCCGGCATCCGTGGACCGGCAGACCACAGTGCCCGGTCACGGACGTCGTCCGTGACCGGGCACATGGGCCGATCGACCGCGTCAGCCGGCAGCCAGCCAGGCGTTCACCTTGTCCGGGTTGGCGTCCACCCACTTCTTGGCCGCTGCGTCGTCGGACAGCTTGTCCTGGGCGATGGACTTCGCGACGAGGTTCTGGTCGTCGTTGGTCCACTTGAAGTTCTTGACGAGGTTGTAGGCCGGGCTCCCGGACTGCGCGAACTTGGTGCTGACGACCTTGTTGAGGTTGTACTCGGGGTAGTCGCACGCGACCTTGGCCGGCACCGCATCACAGCCCTTGGTGTACTTCGGCAGGTTGACCTTGACGAGCGGCACCTCGGCGAGGAACCACTGCGGCGAGTAGAAGTAGCCGATCATCGGCTTCTGGGTCTGCTCGGCCTGCCGGAAGCTCGTGATCAGCGCTGCCTCGGAACCCGCGTAGACCACCTTGTAGTTGAGGTTCAGGTTCTTGACGAGGGCGGCGTCGTTGGTGACGAAGCCCGGGTCGCCGTCGAGGATCTGGCCCTGCCCGCCGGACTCCGAGGTCT
>NZ_JBPGXG010000002.1:0-79712 GCF_056755255.1 Monashia sp. HAY1-5C
CCCGCGTGCGCTCCACGTGACGACGACGTAGCCACGCTCCTGCAGCTCGAGCGCCTGGGAGGCCACCGCCTCCTTGTTGCCCCCGAAGCCGTGCGCGAGCAGCACGACGGGGTGACGGCCGGAGGCCTGCGGGTAGACCGAGACGTCGAGCCGCACGGCCGTGCCGTCCGGCTCGGGGCGCACGGGGACCTGCCGGCCCACCGGGGCGGGGACGGCGGCCGACCGCGTGAGCGCCGGGGACGCGACCGGGGACGACGCCTCGGCCACGGGCAGCGTCGGCGCGCTCGCGGCGAGCAGCACCCCGAGCGCGGCGACGAGACGGGCCCGAAGCGGCATGCGGCCATCACATCACGCGAACACCCAGAGCCGCGTCGGTCAGCCGGCGCGCTCGAGGCGCTTCTCGAGCAGGTAGGCGGCGACCCCGCACACGACGAGCACCATGAGCGGCGGGACGTAGCGCATGGCACCGTCGAGCCGCAGCCAGTCGTACGGCGCCGTCGCGAAGCCGAAGAGGTCGAGCTGGAGGACGTACCTGACGACCGGCAGCAGGCCGAAGACCAGACCGACGATGCCGATGCAGTTGACGAGGAACCGGGTACCGGCACCGTGCGGCGCCTCGGGCGAGCGTCCGGACGGGCGCGCCGGCGGACGCGTCGGAGTCATGGGCCCCAACCTACGCGTCGGCTCCCGGGTGCTAGAAACGCGTCATGGCCACCACCGCCCTCGCAGAGACCACCGTCCACACCGTCGGCGACCTGCCGGCCGTCGGGCGCCCTGCGCCCGACTTCACGCTGGCGGGCACCGACCTCGCCGACGTCGAGCGGCCGCACGGCCGCCGCGTCGTCCTCAACATCTTCCCCAGCATCGACACCCGCGTCTGCGCGACGAGCGTGCGGCGTTTCAACGAGCTCGCCGCGGGCCTGGACAACACGACGGTGCTGTGCGTCTCGGCCGACCTGCCGTTCGCGCTGCGCCGGTTCTGCGGCGCCTAGGGCATCGCGAACGTCGTGACGGCCTCGACGTTCCGCTCCACCTTCGGCACGGACTACGGCGTGACGATGGTCGACGGCCGGATGCGCGGGCTGCTCGCGCGCTCGGTGGTCGTCATCGACGCCGAGGGCACCGTCGTCCACACCGAGCTGGTGCCGAGCATCGGCCAGGAGCCGGACTACGACGCCGCGATCGCCGCCGTCACAGCCGGCACCGGGCTGGGCTGACCGCCGTCGCGCCGGTGCGCGTCCGGGCAGCCGACGCAGGCGCCACCCAGGTCGCGGGGGCAGGCGGGGGTGCGCCCCCGTCCGCGGCGCTCACCGGGTGTCGTCGTCGACCCAGTCGAGGGTGCGCTGCACGGCCTTCTTCCACTGGCGGTAGAGGCGGTCCCGCTCGGCCTCGTCCATCTGGGGGCTCCAGCGGCGGCCCTCGCGCCAGTTCCGGCGGATCTCGTCCGTCGACTCCCAGTAGCCGACGGCCAGACCCGCGGCGTACGCCGCTCCGAGGGCCGTCGTCTCGCTGACCTCCGGCCGGACGACGTCGACACCGAGCAGGTCGGCCTGGAACTGCATGAGGGTGTCGTTGACGACCATCCCACCGTCGACCTTGAGCTCGGTCAGCGGCACGCCCGAGTCGGCGTCCATGGCGTCGAGCACCTCGCGCGTCTGGAAGGCCGTGGCCTCCAAGGCCGCCCGGGCGATGTGCCCCTTGTCGACGTAGCGCGTCAGACCGACGAGGGCGCCCCGTGCGTCGGGGCGCCAGTACGGCGCGAAGAGACCGGAGAAGGCCGGCACGAAGTAGGCACCGCCGTTGTCGTCGACGCTCGCCGCCAGCGTCTCGACCTCCGCGGCGTCCTCGATGATGCCGAGGTTGTCGCGCAGCCACTGCACGAGCGACCCGGTGACGGCGATGGACCCCTCGAGCGCGTAGACCGGCTTGTCCCCGCCGAGGCGGTAGCAGACCGTCGTGAGCAGGCCGTTGTCGGACGCGACGATGTCCTCGCCGGTGTTGAGGAGCATGAAGTTGCCGGTGCCGTAGGTGTTCTTCGCGGTCCCCACGTCGAGGCAGGCCTGGCCGAAGGTCGCGGCCTGCTGGTCGCCGAGGATGCCCGCGACGGGCACGTCGATGAGGATGCCTGGCTTGCACGTGCCGTACACCTCCGAGGACGAGCGGATCTCGGGCAGCATCGACATCGGCACGCCCATCGCGGCGCAGAGGTCCTCGTCCCACGACAGGGTCCGCAGGTCCATGAGCAGGGTCCGCGACGCGTTCGTCACGTCGGTGACGTGCAGGCCGCCGTCGCCGGCCCCTCCGGTGAGGTTCCACAGCAGCCACGAGTCGATGGTGCCCATGAGCAGCTCACCGTCGCGAGCGCGCTCGCGGGCGCCGTCGACGTTGTCGAGCACCCAGCGGACCTTCGGTCCGGCGAAGTACGTCGCGAGCGGGAGCCCGGTGACCTCGCGCCACCGGCCGGCGTCGCCGCGGGCCGCGAGCTCGTCGCAGATCGCCTGCGTGCGGGTGTCCTGCCAGACGATGGCGTTGTGCACCGGCTCGCCCGTGGTCCGGTCCCAGACCACGGTGGTCTCGCGCTGGTTGGTGATGCCGACGGCCGCGACGTGCGTCGCGTTGAGGTTGGCCTTGCCGAGGGCGCCACCGACCACCTGACGCGTGTCGGCCCAGATCTGGGACGCGTCGTGCTCCACCCACCCGGCGCGCGGGAACACCTGGCGGTGCTCGAGCTGGTCGACGGCCACGACCCTGCCCTCGCGGTCGAACACCATGGCCCGGGTGCTCGTGGTGCCCTGGTCGATCGCGACGACGTGGCTGCGCTGCTCGGTCGGCATGACGCCGACCGTACCGTGCGGGCGCCTCGGCATCACGGCTCCGCGGCCCACACCTGTGGACAGGACTGCGACACAAGCACTTCCGAGTCCACCGTCCAGACTGCAGGCTTGACCGCCATTCGAACACCTGTTCTACTTGAGAGAGGTGACCACCTGGCGAGAGGAGAGCGGCGATGCCCTATCTCGACGCGCTGCCTGCCGGGTCTGCGGGTGGTCGACCCGCGAGGGTCCGGCGCATCCTCGCCACCGACCGGGCCCGGCTTGGGGCTGCGGTCGTGGTGGCACCGGTCCCCTTTCGCGTCGAGGGGCTGGACGCGGCCGGTGACCGGGTGCTGTCGCAGGTGGAGGCGCTGGAGCGGGCCAAGGCGCGGCTGGAGTCGCGGCTGCTGGAGGCGTACGCCGCGTTGCACACGATCCAGGAGCAGCAGCTGGCGCGACTGGCCACCGCCGCGCCGGTACCGCTGAGCACCGAGCGGGTCGTGGCGGCCGAGATCGCCTGTGCGACCGGGGTCGGGCAAGGCGAGGTGTCCCGCCGGCTCGAGCTGGCCCTGGCGCCGCGCCGACACCGGGTCCTGCGCGAGGCGCTGCGCCGAGGAGCCACGAGCCTGCACCGGGCCCTGACCCTCGTCGCCGAGACGCGCGCCCTGCCCGACCACGCCCTGCCGGCCCTCGAGACCACGGTCCTGGCGCCGGCCCCCGACGGGACGGTCGCCACGCAGCAGCTGTTCCGGGCCCGACTGCGCCGCACCGTCACCGCCGCCGACCACCGGTGCAGCGACGAACGCCGCCGTACCGCCACCGCGCGCCGGGGCGTGTTCGGGCGCCTGACCGAGGACGGCATGGGCGTCATCACCCTGACGGCCACCGCCGAACGGGTCGTCGGCGTCCTGGACCGCGTCGACGCGTTGGCCCGCGCGGCCCGGGCCGCCGGCGACGGGCGCACCCTGGACCAGCTCCGTTGCGACCTGCTCACCGACCTCGCCCTCTTCGGCACCACCCCGGGCGGGCATGACGGGCAGGCCCTCGCTGGAGCGGCATCCGGGTCGACGGCAGGCCCGGACGCCGGCCCGGATGCCGGCCCGACGTGCGGGCGCTGGCTCACCGCCGCGCCGGCGGCGGTGGTGCGCATCGTCGTCCCGTTCGAGGTCGCCACCGGGGCCTCGGACGCCGCGTGCGAGCTGCCGGGGCACGGTTGGGTGACCGCCGCCCACGCCCGCGCGATCATGACCGCGCCCGGGTCGGTGTGGCAGCGCCTGGCAGTCGACCTGGACACCGGCACCGCCGTGCAGCTGTCCGCCGACTGCTACACCCCGACCCGCGCCATGGCCGAGCACGTCCGGGCCCTCGACGGGACCTGCCGCGCCCCCGGCTGCCAGGTCCCCGCCGAACGCTGCGACCTCCGACCACATCACTCCCTGGCCGGCCGGTCCGACCCGGGTGACCAACCTGCAGGCCCTGTCCCGCGGCTGCCACCACCCCAAGACCGCCGGCGCCTGGACCGCCCGGCGCGACCACCATCCCGCCGCCGGACCCGATGACCCCGACCGGGGTGGTGGAGGTGGTGGAGGTGGTGCGGGCCGTGGTTCCGGGGCGACGAGGTGGACCACCCTCGCCGGTCGCGAGTACGTCACCTACCCCAAGGACTGGCGCGAAGCCCTCACCGACCCCGGCGCCCGCCCATCCGATACGGGGCCACCCCAGACAGACCGGCCCGATCCGGCGATTGTCCGGGAACCCGGCGCTGAACCCGAGCCGCCACCGTTCTGAGCACGTCGGCTGGCTGAGCCGGTCCTTGGCCTCTGCAGCGTGGGTGGCCGAAGGCCGACGCCCGCGGCCGCTCGTCGCTCCGAGGTGAGCCACCGCCTGTCGACGGGGTCACAGTCAACGCCTCGACGGCGCACAGGCCACGTCCAGACTTCGCGCCTAGCCTGCGGCGGAGCGGCATGCGGCACGGTGCCGGCCGCCGTCGAGGGGAGGGCGCCATGGCCGATCTGGGATGGCCCGAGATGCTCATCATCGCCATCGCCGCGATGGTCCTCTTCGGCTGGAAGCGCCTGCCCGACGCCTCACGCAGCCTCGGCCGGTCGATCCGCGTGTTCCGCTCCGAGATCGCCGGTATGCGGACGGACGCCGAGGGCACGGACACGCAGGCCGAGAGCTCGGCCCCGCGGGCCGAGTGACCGGCGGGCCGGCAGTCCGGGGATGACCGCGCCGGGTCCCCGGGCGGGTCGTGACGGCTAGGGTGTGTTCGGGCCCGTCCGACTCGAAGGGGGACCGATGACCAGCCCCGTCCGCCTGGACCTCGCCTATCGCGCCGCGGCGTGGAAGCGCCTGGCCACCAAGCAGTTCGACGTGCTCGTCGTCGGCGGCGGCGTCACCGGGGCCGGCACCGCGCTCGACGCGGCCACGCGTGGTCTGTCGACGGCGCTCGTCGAGCAGCGCGACTTCGGGTCGGGCACGTCGTCGCGGTCCTCGAAGCTGTTCCACGGCGGCCTCCGGTACCTCGAGCAGATGAACTTCGACCTCGTCCGCGAGGCCCTCAAGGAGCGCGAGCTCATGCTGAGCCGCATCGCGCCGCACCTCGTGCGGCCGGTGTCCTTCCTCTACCCCCTGACGAGCCGGGGCTGGGAGCGCCCCTACGTCACGGCGGGGCTGACGCTCTACGACTCGATGGGCGGTGCGCGGTCGGTCCCGCGGCACAAGCAGCTGACCCGGACCGGTGCCCTCAAGCTCGCCCCGGCGCTGAAGCGCGACAGCCTGACCGGCGGGCTGCTCTACTTCGACGCCCAGGCGGACGACGCGCGGCACACCCTGATGACCGTCCGCACCGCGGCGGCCTACGGTGCCACGGTCCTGTCGAGCGCCCGCGTCGTCGACCTGCTGCGCGCCGGCGAGCGGGTCGTCGGCGCCGTCGTCGAGGACGTCGAGACGGGCGAGCGCACCGACGTGCACGCGTCGGTCGTCATCAACTGCACGGGCGTCTGGACCGACGACATCCAGACGATGGCGGGCGGGCGCGGCCGCTTCCACGTCCGCGCGAGCAAGGGCGTGCACATCGTCGTCGCCCGCGACCGGATCAACTCCGAGACCGGGCTCATCCTGCGCACGGAGAAGTCGGTGCTCTTCGTCATCCCGTGGAACACCCACTGGATCATCGGCACGACCGACACCGACTGGGACCTCGACCGGTCCCACCCGGCCGCCACCAAGGCCGACATCGACTACATCCTCGAGCACATCAACGGCGTCCTGAAGGTGCCGCTGACCCACGACGACATCCAGGGCGTCTACGCCGGCCTGCGGCCGCTGCTGTCCGGCGAGAACGAGGACACCAGCCAGCTCTCGCGCGAGCACGCCGTGGCCCGGCCCCAGCCCGGCCTCATCTCCATCGCCGGCGGCAAGTACACGACCTACCGGATCATGGCCGCCGACGCCGTCGACGCCGCGCGCGAGGACGTCGGCGGGGACGTCCCGGGCAGCGTCACCGAGTACATCCCGCTGTCCGGCGCGGAGGGGTACGTCGCGCTCGTCAACCAGATCGACCGCCTGGCCCGGCACGAGGACCTGCCGGTCTGGCGGGTCACCCACCTGCTCGAGCGCTACGGGTCGCTCGTGCACGAGCTGTTCGCCCTCGCCGCGGACGACCGCAGCCTCTACGAGCCGCTGCCGGGGGCCGAGGAGTACCTCAAGGTCGAGGTGCTCTACGCGGCGACCCACGAGGCCGCCCTGCACCTGGACGACCTGCTCGCCCGCCGCACCCGCATCTCCATCGAGACGCCGAGCCGCGGCGTCGACAGCGCCCGCGCCGCGGCGCAGATCGTCGCGCCCGCCCTCGGCTGGGACGCCGAGCGCGTCGAGGCCGAGGTGTCCGCCTACCTCGCGCGCGTCGAGGCCGAGCTGGAGTCGCAGAAGGAGCTGGTCGACTCCGAGGCCAACGAGGAACGCCTCGCCGCCCCGGATGCGCGTCGCATCCCCGTGAGCCGGCCCCAGGAGATCTCGTGACCCACACCGCACGGGGGGTCCTCGTCGTCGGCGGCACCGGGGTCGACACGATCGTGCGCGTCGCCGAGCTGCCCGTGCCCCTCGCGGACTCGCACGTCGTGCCCCCGATCGACGTGCACGTCGGTCACACCGGTACCGGCGTCGCGCTCGGCTGCCACCGGCTCGGCATCCCGACCCGGATCGTCGACGTCGTCGGTGACGACCACGAGGGCCGGCTCGTGCGCGAGCGGCTCGCCGCCGAGGGCATCCCGTTCGACGCGGTCGTCCACCCGACCGGGACGCGTCGGGCCGTCAACCTCGTCGACCCCACCGGCCGCCGGCTGTCCCTCTACGACCCGCGTCACCCCTACGACCTCGTCCCCGACGCAGCGCTGTGGCTCGACGCGCTGGCGGCCCTCGACGCGGGGCCGGGTGCGCGGCACGTCCACGCGTCGATCATGCCGTGGACGGTGCACGCCCTCACCGAGGCGACCCGGCGCGGCCTGAGCACCTCGACGGACCTGCACGACTGGGACGGCGAGAACCCGCACCACCGGCCGTTCGCCGAGGCGGCTGACGTCGTCTTCGTGTCGGGCTCGGCGTTGGGCGGACGCGAGGACGACGTCGTCGCGGCCGTCCTCGCCCGCGGCCGTGCCCACACCGTCGTCGTCATGGACGGCGCGCGAGGCAGCCGTGTCACCCCCCGCGAGGGCGAGCCGTTCGCCGTGCCCGCCCTCGAGCTGCCCGGTCGCACGGTCATCGACTCCAACGGCGCCGGCGACGCGTACGTGTCGGGCTTCCTGCGGACCTGGCTCGACGGCGGGTCGACCCGCGACGCGGCCCGCGCCGGCGCCGTGGCGGGCGCGTGGGCGTGCGGCGCGGTCGGCACCCACACCGACCTCGTCGACGCCGCCGAGCTCGACCGCCAGCTGGCCCGGCTCGCCGCCTGAGTCAGGCCTGCGCGCCGCCGGCGTCGCCCCCGGCGTCCCCGCCCTCGCCGCCGGTGCCGATGTTGACCATCCAGTCGACGCCGAACCGGTCCGTCAGCATGCCGAAGGTGTCGCCCCACATCTGCTTCTCGAGCGGCATCTGGACCGCGCCGCCCTCGGCGAGGCCGTCCCACCAGCGCTTCAGGTCGTCCTCGTCGTCGCCGCTGAGGCTGATGGTGATGCTCGAGCCGGTCCGGTGCTCCATCTGGGGCGGGGTGTCGGCGGCCATGAGGGTGAAGCCCGTGGGGGTCACGAGCTGGGCGTGCATGATGCCGTCGGAGCCCTCGCCCTCCTGCCCGAACTCACCGAACGTGCTGAGCGTCAGGTCGCCGCCGAACACGGACTTGTAGAACTCCATCGCCTCGCGGGCGTTGTCCTTGAACGAGATGTACGGGTTGAGCCGAGAGGTCATCACATGCTCCTTCACAGGTCGCTCCGGTGCGGAGCGGGACGCGCAGCAGCCTAGGACTCGGCACCGACGGCCGACACCCCCAGAAGGGCGACGCCGCGGGGGCCCGGCTCAGGAGGACCGTCGGGAGCGCCGGGCCCCGCCGCTCGAGCCGAGCGGGTCCTGCCGGCGTCCGTCGTCGGTGGGCCCGAGCCCGCCCTGGCACGCCGGGCAGTAGAACATCGTCCGCTCCTGAGGTGGCACGCCGATCGGGGCGACCCGGACCGTCGTGCCGCACCTCCGGCAGGGCCGGCCGCTGCGGGCGTGCACGTACTGCGTCTCGCCCTGCCGCCGGCTGCCGGTGCTCGACTGCACACCGTCGTGCCGCCCCTGGTCCATGAGCCGCTGCGTCCGGTCGACCAGACGCTCGACGGTCCGGCGGCCGAGGTCGGCCGGCAGCGACCACGGGTGGACCCGCTCGAGGAAGAGCGCCTCGGCGCACCACATCGTACCGACGCCGGCGAGGTTGCGCTGGTCGAGCAGGGCGGCACCGACCGGCGCCGTGGCGGCGAGCACGTTGCCGACGGCGCGCTCGCGGTCCCAGTCGGGTCCGAGGACGTCCGGGCCGAGGTGGCCGACGAGCTCGCCCTCACGCGCGGTCGGCACGAGGTCGAGCATCCCGAGCCGCAGGCCGAGCGCCGTCCAGTCGGGCGCCGACACGAGCGCGCGCAGCTGCGGGTTGCGGCGCCACCGGTCGGCCAGCGTCGGGGTCGCCTCGACGCGCCACTGCCCCTCCATCCGCAGGTGCGAGTGCAGCGTGAGGCCGCCCTCGACCCGGTGCAGCAGGTGCTTGCCACGGCTGACCACCTCGAGCGTCGAGCGGCCGCGCAGGTCGGCGGTCGAGATCTCGGGCCAGCGCAGGTCCGACTCGACGATGACGCGTCCGGCGAGCGCGGCGTGCAGCCGCTGCGCCGTGCGCCACACGGTGTCGCCCTCCGGCACGTGCCACCTCCAGCCGCGTCGTGCTCTGCGTACCCCCGCTTCACCTTGCGTTCACCGGCGAGGTGCCCGCCACGGCCAGCGTATTCAACCCGGGCCACTAGCTTCGCCGGGTGCGAGACCTGACCGTCGTCGTGTCCGCCCCGGCGTCGTGCGCCTCCCTCGAGCGATGCCTGCGGGCGCTCGCGGCGCAGACGCTGCCCGCCGACCGCTTCCAGATCGTCGTCGTGCTGCACGGGTCCGGAACGGGCGCGCGCGAGGCGCTCGAGCGCGCGTTCGAGGGGCCGCTCGCCGGGCACGAGGTCGTGCTCGCCGACGCCGTCGTCGCGACGTCGGCCGCGGCCCGCAACGTCGGCGTGGGCCTGGCCCACGGAGCGTGGACGACGCTCGTCGACGGCCGCGACACCATGAGTCCCGACCTCCTCGAGGCTCTCTACTCGTCCCGCTCCACCGAGCGGGTCGCCGCGGCCCGCGTCGAGCCCGGCCACGAGCCGGGGCCCGACGCCGGGCCCGCCACGGCTCCCCACCGCGCCGTCGGGCTCGCCCGGGCGCGTGGGGGTTTCCTCGTGCCGACGGCGTGGCTGCGCGACGTGCCGTGGGTCGACGCGCTCGCCGCGCACGCCGACGCCGTCCGCGCCGGCCGGCTGCTCAGCCGCTTCGAGCACCGCTTCACGACCGTCGACCCGACGCCCGCACTGCGCGGGGCGACGTACGTGTGCTCGCCCGACGGCCCCCGCACACGACCGCTCGACGCCCCGCTCGACGCCCCGGTCCGCGACCGGGTCGCCGCGCTCGCAGCCCTGACCGCCGGCACGCAGGCCGACCCGACCGACCGGTCCGCCCTGACCGACGCGCTCGTCGACGCCGAGCTGGCCGACCTGCGACGCGACGTCGCCGGTGACGCCGAGTCAGCGGCACTCGCGGACCGGCTGCTCCACGCGGCCGGCATCCGCGGCGTCCGCGGTCTCGGCACGACGTCCTCGCACGACGACACCTGGTCGCTGTTCCGTGAGCCGAGCGACAGCGTGCGCTCCGTCGTCGTCGTCGCGGGCAGCGCGGCCGCCGTCAACGGCCACGCGCGGATGCTGTCGTTCCTGTCGCGCAACGGGGTCGGCGTGCGTGTCGTGCACTACAGCGGCCGCCTCAAGCGGATGCTGCGGCAGCTTCCCGACGCCCACCGCGTCGAGGTGCTGCCCGCCTCGCCGGACCGGCTGGAGTCGCTGCTCGGCGGCGCCCGATCCCGTCGCGGCCGCGTCGCCGTCCGAGCCGCCGGGGAGGCACTGCGCGTCGGCCGACGCCTGGTCCCCGAGGTGCTGCCGCCGGGGGTCACCGCACCCGCGTGGCGACGCGTCGACCGGCGTGTCGTCGACCTCGTCTCCGAGCCGGGCGCCCTCGTCACCCTCGACCGTGGCGGCTCGACGCTCCTGCGGGCGTGTGGCCCGAAGGCGCCCGTGCCGACGAGCGGGGACGCGCACGACCTCGCCGTCACCGTCATGCGGGTCGCCGCGAGCCGGGTCGGCGGCCACCTCCAGGACGCGCACGCCGCCCGCGGCGCGTCCCGCATCCTCCGTGGCGACCCGGCTCGGACGCGGTCGGTGCTCGACGCGCGTCTCTGGGCGATGGTCGCCTACCGGCTGCTGCGCGCGAACCGTGTCGAGGCCGCGGAGCACGTCCTCGAGGACCTCGGCGCCGTCTTCGGCCTGGAGGCGCTCGACCGGCACGGGGTGCCGGCCCTGCGGACGCTCCTCGACGTGCAGACCGGGCGCGGCCGCGACACCGCAACGCTCGTGCAGGCCGTCACCGCTGCCGCCCGTGCCGCGCTCGACGAGGCCGACGCCGCGCTCGGCGGCCCGCACGGCCCGCACGGCCCGCACGGCCGGCACGGCCCGACCGACGACGCGGCCCTCGACGAGGTGGCGTTCCTGGCCACCGTCACCCTCGACCTGCTCTTCACCCGGCGCCTGCACGCGGCCGTGACGACCACTCCCCTCGTCGAGGACCCCGACACCTTCCTCGCCCCGCTGCGCGACACCGCCACCGGACGCCTCCTGTCGGCCGCCGCGCCGCACCGCTCCCCCGCTCGCCCGACGACGGCCCCCGACGCCGGAGCGAGTCGCCCACGCGTCACTGTCCTGCCCGGCGCCTACCCCAAGTTCGCCCGGGCCGTCGTCGAGCAGCTCACCCCGGCCGCCGTCGTCGAGCTGCTCGACCTCTCCGCGCGCGAGTCACGCTTCACGAACACCGGCGTCGATCCGCGCACCGTACGAGCCCGGCTCCTCGCGGCCACGGGCCGGGCCCCAGCCCTCGACCCCGCCACCGCCGAGGCGCTGGCGGCCGACGTCGTCTTCGTCGACTGGGCCGACAAGGGCCTGACGTGGGTCACCGACGTCGTGCCCGAGGGGACACGCGTCGTCGTGCGCCTCCACGGCGTCGACACCCTGGGCGCCTGGCTGCACACGGCCGACTGGTCGCGGGTCACCGACGCCGTCTTCCCGAGCGAGCACCTGCGCCGGGCTGCTGCAGGCGCCCTCGGTGGCCGGCTCGACGGCGTGCGCCAGCACGTCGTCGCCAACCCGGTCGACGTCGACCGCTACGACCTGCCCAAGCGCGAGTCGGCACGCAAGCGCCTCGGCATGGTCGGGTGGGCCCAGCAGGTCAAGGACCCGCTGTGGACGCTCGACGTCCTCGCTGCGCTGCGGCGCCAGGACCCGGAGTGGCGCCTCGCGCTCATCGGCGCCGACGTCGACGTCCGCAACACCAACCCCGTCGAGCGTGAGCTGGCCCGCGCCTTCCACGACCGCGTCGCAGGCGACGCCGAGCTGCACGACGCCGTCGACTACGTCGGGTACACCTCCCGCCTTCCCGAGCGGCTGCGTGACGTCGGCTGGGCCGTGAGCGCGAGCCGCCGCGAGGGCTTCCACGTCGGGCTCGTCGAGATGGCGGCGAGCGGCGCCGTGCCCGTCGTGCGGGACTGGCCCGTCTACGCGCGCGAGGGCGGGGCCGGCCTGCTCTTCCCGACCGACTGGGTCGTGACGACGCCGGCCGAGGCCGCCGCGCGCATCCTCGCGGTGTCGGACGCCGGCGCCTGGGAGGCCGAGAGCGCCGCCACCGTCGAGACGGTCCGACAGCGCTTCAGCGGCACCGACGCCGGTGCCCGGCTGCGCGAGATCGTCCTCAGGACCGGCTGATCCGCGCGAGCACCTGGACGGCTGCGCTCACGTGCTCGATCGCTGACCGGTGGTCGAGCGGTTGCGCGTCGAGGGCGCTGCCCTCCTCGACGACGCCCCAGACCGGGGTACCACTGCCGCGGTAGTCGCTCCACTTGGACGGCAGGAAGGGGTTCTGCGCACCGGCCGGGCTGACCGCGTCGTTGACGAGGAGGCAGTCCATCCGCCGGGCGAGGGACAGGAACTCGAGGTAGCCGACGAACGGCCCGACCCGGACGCAGTCACCCAGCCCGCGGCCCGCGACGACGTCGTGCAGCTCCTCCGGCTTGGCGGTGAACACGTGCAGCAGGACGCGCTCGCGGACCGTGCGCGGCGCCACCTCGAGGGCGTCGAGGACGCCGGTGACGCCGCGGTTGGCGTAGAAGTTGCCGAAGTAGCCGACGTGGCGCCGGCTGGGGTCGAGCTCGTAGGTCGAGGTGCGGCTCCCGTAGAACCGGGGCTCCGGCGTCGGGTGCGGTGAGACGACCCCGATGCGGGCGGCGCGGTCGGCCAGGCGCGGGTCGTGGCAGTGCCTGAGCATGAAGTCGCGCTGGTGCTCGTTGGTGAACATGACGCTGTCGGCGAGGGCGAACGCGATGACCTCGCACCACTCGAAGGCGTTGAGCCCCTCGGGCGCCCGGAAGCCGGCGGCCTCGACGGCGGCCCGGAGGCGCCCGAGCACCCGGTCATCGCCGGCCGGCGCGGACCGGACGTCGCCGAGCACGTCGTGGGACAGCGGGTCGGAGAACTCCGCGTCCCAGTGGATGCCCGGCCGGGCCAGCTTGACCTCGGCGGCGAGGAAGTGTGACGCCGCGAACTGCGCTCTGCTGTAGAGCGACTCGTACTCACCCTGGAGCGACTCCCACCGTTGGAGCGTCTCGAGGCCGAGGCGCTGGTAGTCGACGATGGAGGCCCACGAGCTGAACGCCGTCCTCGACGGGACCGCGGCGAACCGGCGCACGAGGCCACCCGTCAGCTGGACGAGCCCCGGGTCCTGGTGCCGGATCGAGTCCATCGCGTTGCAGACGACGTCGACGGGCTCACCGCGGTCGTGGACGCGCTTGGCCGCGACGATGGCCGCGGTGTCGGAGTAGGGCGGGAAGCAGTACGACGTGACGAGCCGTCGGGCGGTGTCGGGGGCCCCGTGGGCCATGCTGTCCTCCAAGGGGTTTCGCGAGGTCATCAGACGGTGACGTGCTCCGTGGGGTCGCCGTGGAAGGCGAGCACCCCGCGCCGCGCGAGCAGCTCGACGTCCGAGACCGGCCACGTGTGCCCGTCCGGCGTCGAGGCACGCACCGAGACGAAGTTGAAGCGGTCGGTCGAGTAGACGCGGCCACCGTCGGCGCGCACCTTCTCGAGGAACGTCGTGTCGACGCGCCGGGGCAGGTCCTCGAACCGCACCCGGGTCGCGAGGTCGCGGGCGAGCAGCAGCGTGCCGCCCTGGACGAGGTCGACGTACCGGTGCTCGGCCTCCGGGAAGCGCAGCAGCGTGGCCCCCGTCGCGGTCAGGTGCGCGTAGTGCGCCCACTTCCCGACCACCGCGGCGTCCGTGTAGTCGAACGCGCGCACGAGGTCGAGCAGGTAGTGCTCGGTGTAGACGTTGTCGTCGTCCATCTTCGCGACGTACCGGCCCGAGGCCGCCTCGACGCCGCGGTTCATGCACGCACCGAGCGTCAGCGACGCGTCGGCAGGGCGCACGACGATGCGTGAGGCGTCCAGTCCTGCAGCGTCGGCGAGCACGCGCACCGTGCCGGGCTCGACGCCGAAGCCGTGCGTCACGAGGACGAGCTCGATGTCGGGGTGCGACTGGGCGGCGAGGAACCGCAGCACGTGCTCCACCTGGCCCGGGCGCATCGTCGGGACGACGGCCGAGACGCTGCGGTCACGCGGCGGCGCCGGCACGCCGACGGTGGCCAGGACGGTGTCGACGCGGTGGCCGTAGGTGTGTGCGTCGTGGACCCGGCGGTGCGCCCGCAGGCCCAGCCGGTCGCGGTGGTCCTCGTGCTGGAGCAGCGCGCGCAGCTCCCGGTCCGTCTGCTCGGCGTCGTGCGTCACGCGCACCGTGTCGCCGAAGAACGGCTCGAGGGACGCGGCCGGCCCGGACAGCACCGGCGTCTGCGCGGCCGACAGCTCGAACAGCCTCCGCGCGCACATGCTCGGCGAGTCCGTCACCGAGTTGACGTTGAGGAACACCTTGTACGCGGTGTACGCGCCGAGCATCCGCGCGTAGGGCAGGCTGCCGACGAGCGAGCCGGCGTAGCGGCGGGGGAACTGGTACCGCCGGTCGCGCCCGGCCATCCTCGAGAACACCTCGAGCCCGAGCGGCAGGGCCGGTTCGAGCACGTACTCCATCTGCCGACGGCGCTCGTCGTGCTTGTCGGCGAAGTAGCTTCCGGCGAAGGCCACCTCGCGCGTGCGGCCGGCCCCGTGGCGCACCGGGGTGTGGATGCGCGGCTGGGCACCGAACGGCAGCAAGCCGATCCGCGAGTGCCCGAGGTCACGCTCGTAGTCGGGGATGCGTCCCGCGTCGACGGTGAAGACGTGGTCGAAGAGGCGCGCCGTCGCGAGGAACCGGTGGTAGCTCGGCGGGTCCTCCTTGTTCCAGAACACCGTCGGGATGCCCTCGGCGCGGCACCAGGCGACGAGGTCGCGCAGCTCGAGCGAGGGAGCCTCGGGCGCGGTCATGGCCAGACGCCAGGCACCACCGTTGCCGTTCCACGCCGACTCGACGAACAAGAGGTCGGGCCGCCTCCGCCGCAGGAGCTGGCGCCACGTGTCGGGCTGCACCGGCAGCTGGTCCCACTCGTACCGGAAGGCGAGGTCGGAGAAGTCGTCGAGGATGACGGCGGCCACGACGTCGGGCCGGGCCACGGGTCCCGCGGGCAGATCGGGCCTCGGCAGGTCGACGCGCAGCCGCGCGGACCGCACCCGGGGCAGTCGTCGCTCCAGCTCGCGACGGGCCTTGCGCGGCAAGTCTGCCCGCGCCCGGCCGTCGCTCAGCGCGCGCGCCAGAGCGATCCGCGCGCGCCGGAGGTCGGCGAGCATCCGCTGCCTGTTCACCACAAACTTCTCTCCCTGTTCGGCTGGCGTTCCGCCCGCACCCCACCGACGTTTCGCGTGCGCTGCGACGTTCGTCGGGTGAGACCTGGACTCGGCGCCACTGTGGCATCCGCCCTTGGCGCCTCCGGCCCCCGCGGTGCGACGCCCAGCCGAACAGTTGGTGACATCCCGTCCACGACGGCGTTGATGCTCGCCAACCTGCCGGTCGCCGCGTGCGTCGCCCGCAGCCACGTCGTCCGCAACCCGTGGCAGGCCGTCTGGGTCGGCGCCCGCCTGCTGCCCACGACGGTGTCCGGTCGGCTCGGCGAGCGCACGCGCGGTCCCGTGTCGGTCATCGCGGCCGCCGCGGCCGGCCACCGCGAGCTGGCCCGTCGGCGCCTGTCGGACGGGCTGCGCGGCGCCCCGCCGGCGCGGGCCCGGCGCCTCCTCGCGGCCGCCGCGGCCACCGGTCAGTGGGCCGAGGTCGACGCCGACACGGCGAGGCGCGCCCCTGTCACCGGGGGTGCCGCGGCGTACGTCGCGCACGCGTCGGGCGACGTGAGCACGGCCGAGCGTGCCCTCGCCGGCGCCCGCGGTCCCCTCGACCGGGCGCACCGCCGGTGGCTCGAAGGTGAACGGCTCGTGCTGACCGGTGCCGCCGTCGCCGGCCTGGGCCCGAGCCGTGCGCGTCCGGTCGGGGGCAGCGCTGCGTCACCGGGCCGACGCCGCGCCGTCGTCCACGTCGTCACCAACTCGCTGCCCGAGGTGCAGGCCGGGTACACGGTGCGCACCCAGGGCCTCGTCGGCGCCCAGCGACGAGCCGGGATCGACGCGCACGTGTGCACGCCCCCGGGCTACCCGCTGACCCAGGGTCGCATCCTGACGTCCGCCGAGTCCGTGCACGGCGGCGTCCCGTACCACCGGAGCCTCCCGACCCGGAGCCGCCTCGACCTGCCCGACCGGCGTCTCGAGGCGTACGCGTCGGCCGTCGCGGCCCTCGCCCGCAGCGTCGGCGCGCGCGTGCTGCACGCCCACTCCAGGCACGACAACGCCCAGGCCGCCCTCGTCGCCGGTGCACGCCTCGGCGTGCCGGTCGTCTACGAGGCCCGCGGGTTCCTCGAGGACACCTGGGCCAGCCGCGGCGGCAGTCCGGACAGCGACTTCTACCGCTGGACGCGCGCCACCGAGACCCGCTGCCTGCAGCTCGCCGCCGCGGTCGTCACCCTGTCCGAGACCATGCGCACCGACATCGTCGCCCGTGGTGTCCCTGCCGAGCGCGTCCACGTCGTCGGCAACTGCGTGCCCGACGCGCACCTGACCGACGCCGTGCGCGGCGACGGCGTCCGCGCGGGTCTCGGCATCGGTCCCGACGCCGTCGTCGTGGGCACCGTGACGACCCTCAACGACTACGAGGGGGTCGACGTGCTCCTCGAGGCGGCCGCCCTGCTCGACGACCCGAGGGTCGTCGTCCTCGTCGTCGGCGACGGCCCTGCACGCGACCGGCTGGCCGCGGGCGCGAACCGGTTGTCCGCCAACGGAACCCGGACCCGCGTCATCCTCACCGGACGTGTCCCGCACGTCCGCAGCCGTGACCACCACGCCGCCATCGACGTGTTCTGCCTACCGCGGCGGTCGACGGCCGTCACGGCCCTCGTCCCGCCGCTCAAGCCGGTCGAGGCGATGGCGCTGGCCCGACCCGTCGTCGCGAGCGACCTGGCGCCGCTTCGTGAGCTCGTCGGCCCCGACCGCGGCCTCCTCGTCCCCGCGGGCGACGCGTCCGCGCTGGCCGACGCACTCGGCCTCCTCGCCGGCGACCCCGGCCTGCGCGCCCGGGAGCACGTCGCCACCGAGCGCACGTGGTCGGCCGCGGCCCGCACGTACCAGCACATCTACGACTCCGTCTGCGAGGGCGCATGACCGACGTGACCACCGTCCCTGTGACGCGGGAGGCGGCCGACCACGCGCCCGTGCCGATCACGCCGGCCCAGGCGGAGGCCCTCGCGCGCGCCGGCGGCCTCGAGGAGCTGGGCGTCCGACCACCGCTGCGCCGGTACGTCCGCGACGTGTGGCGCTACCGCCACCTCGTCTGGCACCTCTCGTCGTCCCAGGCGTACGCGACGAACCAGAACAACCACCTCGGCCAGCTCTGGGCGGTGCTCAACCCCCTGCTGCTCGTCGGCTCGTACTACCTGATCTTCGGCCTGCTGCTGAAGACCCGCGGCGGCACGTCGAACTACATCGCGTTCCTGACGATCGGCATCTTCGTGTTCGGCTACACCGCGTCGGCGCTGACCGCGGGCGCCCGGGCCGTCACCGCCAGCATCGGGCTCGTGCGCGCGCTGCGGTTCCCCCGCGCGGTCCTGCCGGTGTCGGTGACGCTGACGCAGTTCCTCGTCAACGTGCCGGCGTTCGTCGTCCTCATGGTCATGGTGCCGCTCACGGGCGAGCCGTTCTCGTGGCACTGGTTCCTCTTCCCCGTGGCCCTCTTCCTGCAGAGCCTCGTCAACCTCGGGCTCGCCTTCTTCCTCGCGCGCGTCGTCAACGCCGCGCGCGACACGAACAACCTCGTGCCCGTCGTCGTCCGGCTCGCGCGCTACGTGTCGGGCGTCTTCTTCTCCATCCCGCACTACGCCGGCCACGGCCTCATGAGCGCGCTCCTGCTCTACCAGCCGCTCGCCGTCGGCATGACGACCGCCCGCGAGGCGCTCATGGACCAGTACCCGCTCTCGTGGTCCAGCTGGGCCGCGGCCGGCGTCTGGGGCGTCGTGCTCTGCGCGTCGGGGCTCGTCTTCTTCTGGCACGGGGAGGGCCGTTATGGCAGCGACTGAGGTCACGACGGACGCGACCGGTGAGGCGCGCCCCAGCGTCGTGTGCTGCGGCCTGGACGTCGTCTACTCGGTGTTCGGCGCCAAGAAGCGCTCGACGTCGACCGAGGGCGCCGAGCCGTTCCTCGAGCGCGTCCTCGCCCGACGCCGGCACGGCGCCACCGCGGGGACCGGCGTGCCCGGGGGGACCGGCGTGCCCGGGGGGACCGGCGTCGGCGCCGTGCGCCGCATCCACGCCGTCAAGGACGTCTCGTTCGTCGTGCGGCACGGCGAGGCCGTCGGCATCATCGGGCGCAACGGCTCGGGCAAGAGCACGCTGCTGCGCGCCATCGCCGGGCTCATCCCGCCGACGAACGGACGCGTGTGGGCCGAGGGCAACCCGTCCCTGCTCGGTGTCAACGCCGTCCTGCTCACCGGCCTGACCGGCACGCGCAACGTGATGATCGGGGGGCTCGCCCTGGGTCTGTCACCGCGCGAGGTGCGGGACCGCTACGACGACATCGTCGAGTTCTCGGGCATCGGTGACTTCGTCGACCTGCCGATGAGCGCCTACTCCTCCGGCATGGGCGCGCGCCTGCGGTTCGCGATCTCGACGGCCGCCGCGCCCGACATCCTCATGATCGACGAGGCCCTCGCGACGGGCGACGCCGAGTTCCAGGCGCGCAGCCGCGACCGCATCGCCGAGATCCGCCAGGACGCGAGCACGGTGTTCCTCGTCAGCCACTCCAACGCCGCGATCCGTGAGTCGTGCGAACGCGTGCTGTGGATGGACCGGGGGCGGCTCGTCATGGACGGCCCCACCGAGGACGTCGTCCGCGCCTACGAGGACAGCCACCGGAAGGCGCGCGCGTGAGCCTGCCGCCCGCAGCCCTGCGCGCGCTCGTCGTCACGGTCGTGCACCATCCCGAGGACGCCCGCATCCGGCACCGCCAGATCGGTGCGCTCCTCGATGCCGGGGTGCAGGTCACGTACGCCGCGCCCTTCTCGGCGCACCGGCTCGACCCGCCGGAGGTGCCCCGACTGCGCCTGGTCGACCTACCGCACGCCGTCGGCCGGTCCCGGGGGACCGCGTTCCGGGCCGCGCGCCGGTTGCTGCGCCACGAGGCGTCCGACCACGACGTCGTCCTCGTCCACGACCCGGAGGTCGTCGCGGCCGCGGCCGGGCTGGGGCTGCGCCACCTCGTGTGGGACGTCCACGAGGACACCGCCGCCGCCGTCGAGGCCAAGCCCTGGGTGCCCGACTGGGCCCGCGGGACCGTGGCCGGCGCCGCCCGGAGCATCGAGCGGTACGCCGAGCGGCACCACGACCTCATCCTCGCCGAGCACGCCTACGCCGCGCGCTTCGAGCGGTCCCACCACGTCGTGCCGAACACCGTCACAGTCCCCGAGGACGTCGAGCCGCCGGGCGACACGCGGGCCGTCTACCTCGGCTCGCTGACGCTGGCCCGCGGCGCCGCCACCCTCCTGCAGACCGGCCGGCTCCTCACCGTGGCCACGCGCGGACGCGTCAAGGTCGAGATCATCGGACCGACCCCGGACCAGCGCACGGCCGACACCGTCAGCTGGGGCGTCAAGTGCGGGCACGTCGTCCACCACGGTTTCGTGCCGAGTGCCCGGGCCCTGCCGATGCTCGACGGCGCCCTCGCCGGCCTGTCCCTGCTCGAGGACCGGCCGAACTACCGGCACTCGATGCCGACCAAGGTCGTGGAGTACATGGCCCACGGCATCCCCGTCGTCACGACGCCGCTGCCCCTCGCGCGTGACCTCGTCGAGCGCGCCGGCTGCGGCTACGTCGTCCCCTTCGAGGACGCCGAGGCCACCGCGGCCGCGCTCGTCGAGCTGGCCGCCGACCCGGAGCGTCGTGCCGCGATGGGGCGGGCCGGTCACGAGTTCGCGCGCGAGCACTTCGACTGGCGCGTCATCGGCCGCGACTTCGTCCGGCACCTCACGGACCTCGCCTCATCCACCACCCAGAGCAACGGAGACACCTCATGTTCGACGACGGAATCGCCGTCATCGGCCTCGGCTACATCGGACTACCGACCTGTGCAGCGCTGACCCGCCAGGGCATCGGCGTGGTCGGGGTCGACATCGACCCCCGCATCGTCGAGGAGATCAACGCCGGCCGGGTGCCCATCGTCGAGCCGAACCTCGACGTCGCCATCGCGTCCGCCGTCGCCAAGGGCCTGCTCACCGCGACGACGCGGACGCCGCACGCGTCCGTCTACGTCATCGCCGTGCCGACGCCGTTCCGCGGCGAGCACGAGCCGGACCTCGCCTACGTGCGCGCGGCCACCGAGGCCATCGCACCGCAGCTGCGCGGCGGGGAGGTCGTCATCCTCGAGTCCACGTCGCCGCCCGGCACGACGCAGCTGGTCTCCGAGTGGATCTCGGACCTGCGACCCGACCTCAAGCTGCCCCACCTCGGCGGGATCCCCGACGTCCACCTCGCCCACTGCCCCGAGCGGGTGCTGCCGGGCCGGATCATGGTCGAGATCTTCGCCAACGACCGCATCGTCGGCGGCCTGACGCCCGAGTGCGCCCTGCGGGCCGCGGAGGTCTACCGCACCTTCGTCACCGGGGAGATCATCCTCACCGACGCGGCGACGGCCGAGATGGCCAAGCTGACCGAGAACGCGTTCCGCGACGTCAACATCGCCTTCGCCAACGAGCTCGCCGAGATCTGCGAGCACGTCGGGCTCGACGTGTGGGAGGTCATCCGGATGGCCAACCACCACCCACGGGTCGACATCCTCAAGCCGGGCCCCGGCGTCGGCGGGCACTGCATCGCCGTCGACCCGTGGTTCATCGTGGCGGCGGCCCCGGAGCAGGCCCGGCTCATCCGGACCGCACGCGAGACCAACGACGCCCGCCCGCGCTCGGTCCTGCGCAAGGTCGAGGCCGCCCTCGAGGTCGCGGGTCACCCGGGCGGCGGGGGCGCGACCGTCGCCTGCCTCGGCCTGGCGTTCAAGGCCGACATCGACGACCTGCGCGAGTCGCCGGCCCTCGCCATCGTCGAGGCCTTCGCGACCGAGCACCCGGGAACGCGGGTCCTCGCCGCCGAGCCGCACGTCGACACGCTGCCGCGGACCCTGGCGGCACTGCCGAACGTCGAGCTGACCGCCACCGAGCAGGCCGTGCGCGAGGCCGACGTCGTCGTCCTGCTCGTCGACCACGCCGCGTTCCGCTCGGTCAGCCTCGGCGACCTGCGCGGTCGTGAGCTGGTGGACACGCGCGGGCTCTGGCGCTGAACGCCATGGCAGGCCAAGAGGCGCTCCCGACACCTCGTTCGGGAGCGCCTCTGCCACAAGGGGGCTCAGCCGGCGCGGAGCAGGCCCGCCTCGTCGACGTCGACCGCGGGGTCGAAGTCGGGGACGCGGTGGCCCACGCCGAGCAGCTCGGCGATGGCGGCCACGGACCGTTCGGCGGCACGCCCGTCGCCGTAGGGGTTCACGGCCTCGGCCATCGCGGCGTAGGCGTCTGTGTCGTCGAGCAGCTCCTCGACGGCGGCGCGGATCCGCGCGCCGTCGGTGCCGACGAGCCGGACGGTGCCGGCCGTGACCGCCTCCGGGCGCTCGGTCGTGTCGCGCATGACGAGCACGGGCTTGCCGAGGCTCGGGGCCTCCTCCTGGACTCCGCCGGAGTCTGTGAGCACGACGCTCGCCGCGGCGAGGGCGTGGGCGAACCGGTGGTAGTCGAGCGGCTCGGTGAGCAGCACGTTGTCGAGGCCGCCGAGGAGCGGCTCGATGACCTCCCGCACCACCGGGTTGCGGTGCATCGGCAGGAGCACCTGCAGCTCCGGTCGCGCTGCGGCGAGGTCCCGGATCGCCGTCATCGACTCGACCATGCGGGGGCCCCACGACTCGCGACGGTGCGAGGTGACGAGGAGCAGGTCCCGGCCGGTTCCGGCGGCCTCGACGGCGCGGGCGACGCGCTCGTCGTCGAAGCGCACCGGTTGGGCGGTGGTCCAGCGCAGGGCGTCGATGACGGTATTGCCGGTGACGGTGATGTGCCGTTCGTCGATCGCCTCGCGCAGGAGGTTGGCCTTGGAGGTGGACGTCGGCGCGAGGTGCAGGCCGGCGAGCGGGGCGGTGAGGCGGCGGTTGACCTCCTCGGGGAACGGCGAGTGCACGTCACCGGTGCGCAGCCCGGCCTCGAGGTGCACGACGGGGATCCGCTCGTAGAACGCGGCCAGGCCCGCGGCGAGGACGGTGGTCGTGTCGCCCTGCACGACGACGACGTCCGGTCGCGCCTCGCGGAGCAGCTCGGATGCCGCGAGGACCGTGCGCGAGGTGAGCTCGGCCAGGCTCGCGCCGGGCGTCATGAGGTCGAGGTCGTAGGCCGGCTCGATGCCGAAGAGGACGTTGACCTGGTCGAGCATCTCGCGGTGCTGGCCGGTCACCGCCACGACCGGCTCGAGGCGCTCATCGGCCTCGAGCGCAGCGACGAGGGGCGCCATCTTGATGGCCTCCGGACGGGTTCCGTAGACGGTCATGACTCGGTGCATTCCCCGAGCATGACGACGATTTCCGGCGCGATCGGCGCCGAGGGCCGCTTGCACGAAGGGTTCACTCGACCTTCACTCGGAGGTCGCGAGTTCGATTGGGAGAAGCCATGATTCAGCCGCGAATCGACGTCGTCGTCGTTGGCCTGGGGTACGTCGGACTGCCGCTCGCCCAGGCGGCGACCGCGGCGGGGATGCGGGTCGCAGGGCTCGACACCGACGCGTCCGTCGTGACGTCGCTGACGGCCGGGCGGTCGCACGTCGACGACCTGTCCCACGACGACGTCCGCACGATGCTCGAGGGCGGGTTCACGCCGACGACGGACGCCTCGGTCGTGGCCGACGCGTCGACCGTCGTGATCTGCGTGCCGACGCCGCTCGGGTCCGAGGGCGGTCCCGACCTCGGGGCGGTGGTCGGGGCGACCCGGTCGCTGGCGGCCCACCTGCGGCCGGGCACCCTCGTCGTCCTGGAGTCGACGACCTACCCGGGCACGACCGACGAGGTGGTGCGGCCGATCCTCGAGTCCGGGGGCCTGGTCGCCGGGCGCGACTTCAGCCTCGCGTTCTCGCCCGAGCGCGTCGACCCCGGCAACCCCGTGTACGGGATCGTCAACACCCCCAAGGTCGTCGGCGGCCACACAGCTGCCTGCACCGACGCGGCCGCGACCTTCTACGGCAAGGTCGTCGACACCGTCGTGCGGACCCGAGGCACGCGCGAGGCCGAGACCGCCAAGCTGCTCGAGAACACCTACCGGCACATCAACATCGCGCTCGTCAACGAGATGGCCCGGTTCTGCCACGACCTCGACATCGACCTGTGGGAGGTCATCGCCGCAGCGAGCACCAAGCCGTTCGGCTTCCAGGCGTTCCACCCCGGCCCCGGCGTCGGGGGCCACTGCATCCCCATCGACCCGAACTACCTGTCCCACAACGTCCGCACCCGGCTCGGCTACCCCTTCCGCTTCGTCGAGCTGGCCCAGGAGGTCAACGGCGGCATGCCCGCCTACGTCGTGCGCCGCGTGCAGGACGCGCTCAACCACGACGCGAAGGCCCTGCGCGGCTCGCGGGTCCTCGTCCTCGGCGTGACCTACAAGGCGGACATCGCCGACCAGCGCGAGTCACCGGCCGTGCCGCTGGCCCGGCGCCTCCTCGAGCTCGGGGCGGAGGTCGTCTTCCACGACCCGTTCGTCGCCCGCTGGGACGAGGTGGGCGCCGACGTGCCACGCGTCGCGGACCCCGAGCTCGAGGACGCGGTGGCAGGGGCCGACATCGTCGTCCTGCTGCAACGCCACCGCAGCTACGACGTCGACCGGCTGGCGGCCCGGTCACGGCGCTTCCTCGACACCCGGGGATCGGCGACGCCCCGCCGGCACGTGGAACGCCTGTGACACCGCGGCCCACGCCCTGTGGCCGGAGACCTGCTCGGTCATCGAGCCCTCGACCAGCACCGCTGAGCCCCCACTCGCTACGTCACTGCTCAGCGAGAGTGAGCACTGACGTAGCGACTCCAAGTCACGCCCTCCAGGAGCACACCCTTCCTCCCGCTACGTCACTGCTCAGCGAGAGTGAGCACTGACGTAGCGACTCCAAGTCACGCCCTGCAGGAGCACACCCTTCCTCCCGCTACGTCACTGCTCAGCGAGCAGTGAGCACTGACGTAGCCACGCAGGACACACCCCCAGGAGCACACCCCTCCACCCGCTACGTCACTGCTCAGCGAGAGTGAGCAGTGACGTAGCGGGCGTGGGCGTGCCGTCGGTCGGTCCGGGCGAGTCAGCGACGCAGGCGCAGGCCGCGGGGGGTCATGTGGAACCCCGCGGTCGACAGCGCCTCGACGAGCGGGTGACCCGAGCCGAGGACCGAGGCGCCGTCGGCCTTCTCGACGGTGAGCCGCCCGAGGGCCCCCTCGCGGACCGCGAGCGCCAGGGCGTCCGCGGCCGGCTGCAGCCGGGCGGGGTCCTCGGACCAGCAGAGCATCGTCTTGCCGCCGCGCTCGACGTAGAGCACGAGCGCACCGTCGACGAGGACGACGAGAGCGCCCGCCTTCCGGCCCGGCTGGTGGCCCTTGCGTCGCGAGGGGCCTTCGGCGGCCTCCTCGGTGGCGTCCGTGACGCCGCGCTCGGGCCAGCCGATGGCGGCACCGTAGGGGTTGGCGGGGTCGCTCGCGGCGAGGACGAGCGCCGGCACGACCGACGCGTCGGGGCGGCGCCCGCGACCCGGCGCGGCGGGCGGCGGCGTCACCGGCACGGCCCACTCGTCGCCCTCCCCCGGGTCGACGCGACCGGCGGACGACCCGGCACGAGCCGGCTCCCCACCCGGCAACCGCGACAGCGACCGCAGCCGGTCGACGGCGCCGGTGGAGGCGAACTGCGACGCACCGAGGCCCTCGACGAAGTAGCCGCGGCGCACCTTGCCGGCCTCCTCGGCGGCGGCCAGTACCCGGTAGACGGCGGCGAACCCACCCGGCACGTCCTCGCTGACGACCGAGCCCCGGGTCAGCACGCCGTACCGGTCGAGGAGCAGCTCCGCGGCCGTGACGGCGCGCACCGTGGGGTCGGTCTCGGCGACGGGCAGCAGCGTCCAGCGGCCGACGCCGGTCGGTGGGCCGGAACCCTGCGCCCGGCCGGCCTGCAGCGCGCGCCCGGCGGCCGCGGTCTCGGCAGCCTCGACCTGCGCCGGCGTCGAGGCCGCGAGCGCCCCCCGCAGCGAGCCGAACCGGCCGAGCGAGCCACGACGCGACGTGTACCGCGCCGACCGCGGGGCCGACGACGTGCGTCGGTGCGCGGTTCGGCCACCGGAGAGCAGGGCCCGCAACGGCGCGACGGTGTCGTTGGTGACGCGCCCGGACCACACGAGGGACCACAGGGCCTCCACAACCTCGGTGTCGTCGAGCTCGAGCCGCTGGGCGAGCGGACGGAAGAAGTACGCGCCCCCGCCGTCGAGGGCCGCGAGGACGGCGCGCTCGGCGTCGGTCAGGTCTGCACCGACGGGGTCGTCGGGCGGGGCCAGGGTCAGGTGCGCGCTGTCGGCGAGGTGGAGGCTGACCCAGCCGTCGTCACCCGGCAGCGAGCCGTGACCACGCCACACCACCTCGCCCGAGCTCATGACCTCGTCGAGCAGCGACGGCCGGTAGTCGGCCACCCGCGCCGGCAGGACGAGCGACTCGAGCGCGCTCGCGGGCACGACCGCACCCGTCAGCTGCTCGACCGCCCGCAGCAGGCCCTCGCGACCGCGCTGGCCGCCGCCGACGCCCTGCCACTGCGGCACGAACCGCGCGAGGTCGGCCTGGTCGACCGGCTCGACCTCGTGCCGCAGGGCCGCGAGCGACCGGCGCCGCAGGAGGCGCAGCACCTCGGCGTCGCAGAACTCGGGGCCGCGGCCACCGCCGTTCTCGGTCGGCAGCAGCTCGCCCTCGACGACCCGCCCGGCCGACACGAGCCGACGCAGCGCGTCGTGGACGACGGCCGGGCCCAGACCCCACCACGAGGCCACGGTGTGGACGGTGAACGGCCCGTGCGTGCGGGCGAACCGGGCCACGAGATCGGCCAGGGGGTCGGGGACCGGCTCGAGGAAGGCGTGCGGGACACCGACGGGCAGGGCCGTGCCGAGCGCGTCGCGCAGCCGGGCGGCGTCCTCGACGGCGGCCCAGCGGTCCTCGCCGGCGACACGGACCGCGATGACGCGTCGGGAGGACTCCAGCTCGGCGAGCGCCGACTCGACCGCCGCCGGGCCGAACCCCTCGGCGGCCCGCGTCACGACGTCGCGCGTCGACAGGGGGCCGAGGACGCGCAGGAGGTCGGCGACGTCCTCGGCGTCGCGGACAGCGCGCTCGGGCGTGAGCCGCTGGAGCTCGGCCTCGGTGCGGGCGACCGCCTCGGGGTCGAGCAGGTCGCGCAGCGCCAGCGCCTCGCCCTGGCCGAGCAGCTCGGACAGCAGCGAGGGGTCGAGCGCGAGCGCGGCCGCGCGACGCTCGGCGAGGGGCGAGTCACCCTCGTAGAGGTACTGCGCGACGTACCCGAAGACGAGCGACTTGGCGAACGGGCTCGGCTGCCGCGACTCGACGTCGACGACGGTGACGGCGCGCGAGCGGATCTCGCCCATGAGCTCGACGAGACCGGGGACGTCGAAGACGTCCTGGACGCACTCACGGACGGCCTCGAGGACGATGGGGAACGTCGGGTACTGGCTGGCGACCTCGAGCAGCTGGGCCGCCCGCTGCCGCTGCTGCCACAGCGGCTGGCGCCGGTCGGGGCGTCGACGCGGCAGCAGCAGCGCGCGCGCCGCGCACTCACGGAAGCGGGAGGCGAACAGGGCCGACCCGCCGATCTCCTGCGTGACCAGCTCGCTCACCTCCTCCGGCTCGAGGGTGACCAGCTCGACGAGCTGCTGACCGACCGACGCGCTGCCGCCCGCACCGGCGTCGTCGAACTCGAGGTCGGGCAGCCGGAAGACGATGCCGTCGTCACCGTGCATGGCCTGCACGTCGATGCCGAAACGTTCGCGCATCCGCGCCGCGACGCACAGCGCCCACGGCGCGTGCACCTGACCGCCGAAGGGCGAGAGCACCGCGACGCGCCAGTCGCCGATCTCGTCGCGGAACCGCTCGACGACGATGGTGCGGTCGTCGGGGACGTGGCGCGTGGCCTCCTTCTGCTCGCCGAGGTAGCCGAGGAGGTTGTCGGCGGCCCACTCGTCGAGGCCGGCCTCCCGGACCCGGGCCCGGGCACGCTCGGGCGACAGGCCGACGATCTCGCGGATGAACGACCCCACGGCCCGGCCGAGCTCGGCGGGCCGGCCCTGCTGGTCGCCCTTCCAGAACGGGAGGCGACCGGCCTGGCCCGGAGCGGGGGTGACGAGGACGCGGTCGTGGGTGATGTCCTCGATGCGCCACGTCGACGTGCCGAGGGTGAAGACGTCACCGACGCGGGACTCGTAGACCATCTCCTCGTCGAGCTCGCCGACCCGGCGGCCCGGCCCCTCACCGGAGGCGAGGAACACGGCGTACAGGCCGCGGTCCGGGATGGTGCCGCCGCTCGTGACGGCGAGGCGCTGTGCGCCGCGGCGCCCGGTGAGGGTGTCGGTGACGCGGTCCCACACGATGCGCGGCCGCAGCTCGGCGAACTCGTCGGACGGGTACCGGCCGGCGAGCATGTCGAGGGTCGCCTCGAGGACCGTCCGCGGCAGCGCGGCGAAGCTCGCGGTGCGTCGCACGAGACCCTCGAGGTCGCCGACGGTCCAGTCGTCCATGGCGCACATCGCGACGACGTGCTGGGCGAGGACGTCGACGGGGTTGGCCGGTACGCGCAGCGACTCGATGTCGCCCGAGCGCATCCGTTCGACGACGACGGCGGTCTGCACGAGGTCTCCCCGGAACTTCGGGAAGAGCACGCCCTGGCTCACGGCACCCACCTGGTGGCCGGCACGCCCGACGCGTTGCAGACCGCTCGCGACCGACGGCGGCGACTCGACCTGCACGACGAGGTCCACGGCGCCCATGTCGATGCCGAGCTCGAGGCTGCTCGTGGCGACGACGGCGGGCAGCCGACCGGCCTTGAGGTCCTCCTCGATGGCGGCGCGATGCTCCTTGCTCACGGACCCGTGGTGCGCGCGGGCCAGCACCGCGGGCGCGCCGCGCGAGGCCCCGGACTGCGCCATGATCTGCGCGGGTGGGTGCTTCGCGGCCGCGACGCCCGTGGCCACCGCGCCCAGGGCCGCGCCGGGCCCCGGCAGGCTCTCCTCCTCGGCGAGCCGCTCCTCCCAGATCTCGTTGAGCCGGGAGGTCAGCCGCTCGGCGAGGCGACGCGAGTTGGCGAAGACGAGCGTCGAGCGGTGGTCGGCGATGAGGTCGACGATGCGTTCCTCGACGTGCGGCCAGATGCTCGCCTGCGGGGCGTTGCCCGCTGCGGGGCCGGACAGGTCGGGGACGCCCGGGGAGATCTCGGCCGTCGCTGCGGACAGCTCGGCCATGTCGGGCACGGGCACGACGACGTCGAGGTCCCACTGCTTCGTCGAGGCCGGCTGCACGATGTCGACCGGACGCCCACCGGCGAGGTAGCGCGCGACCTCCTCGACCGGCCGGACCGTGGCCGACAGCCCGACGCGCTGGGCCGGCCTGGGCAGGACGGCGTCGAGGCGCTCGAGGCTCAGCGCGAGGTGGGCACCGCGCTTGGTTCCGGCGACGGCGTGGACCTCGTCGACGATGACGGTCTCGATGCCCCTGAGTGCCTCGCGGACCGACGAGGTGAGCATGAGGAACAGCGACTCGGGTGTCGTGATGAGGATGTCGCTCGGTGTCCGCGCGAAGGCGCGCCGCTCGTTCGCGGGGGTGTCGCCGGAGCGCACGCTGACCCCGATGTCGGGGACCGGAAGGCCCAGCCGGGTGGCCGCGTGCCCGATGCCGACGAGCGGCGCGCGGAGGTTGCGTTCGACGTCGACGGCCAGCGCCTTCATCGGCGACACATAGAGGACGCGGCACCGCTCGAGCCGCTCCTCGGGCACCGGCTCGCTCGCCATCCGGTCGATGGCCCAGAGGAAGGCCGAGAGCGTCTTGCCCGAGCCGGTCGGGGCGACGACGACGCAGTGACGTCCGGACGAGATGGCCTCCCAGGCGCCGGTCTGGGCGGTGGTGGGCGCACTGAAGCTGCTCCGGAACCACTCCGCGGTGGCTGGGGAGAAGCGGTCGAGCACGTCACCCATCACCGACCACCCTGCCATGCGCCGGGGACAGTGCCCGGGGCGTCACCGCGCCGGTGCTCAGAAGGGCGGCAGCTCGCCCTCGCCGGGGGTGACCCGCAGGTCGACCTCGTCGATGCGGACGTCGTTGATGCTCGCCTCCCGCCGACGCATGTACCCCAGGTCGTCGAACTCCCACAGCTCGTTGCCGTACGAGCGCCACCACCGGCCCTCGGGGTCGCGGGACTCGTACTGGAACCGCACGGCGATCCGGTTGCCCTCGAAGGCCCAGAGGTTCTTGCGCAGCCGGTAGTCCAGCTCCCGGGCCCACTTGCGCCGCAGGAACTCGGTGACCTCGGCGCGCCCGACGAGGTGCTCGTCACGGTTGCGCCACACGGTGTCCTCGCTGTAGGCGCCGGCGACCCGGTCGGGGTCGCGCGTGTTCCAGGCGTCCTCGGCGGCCTGCACCTTCTGGCGGGCGGTGTCCTCCGTGAACGGCGGCAGCGGCGGTCGGGGGTCCATGTCGGCTCCTTCCACGAGGGTCTCAGCGTCGCACCTCGCGGTGCGTGCCGTCGACGCGGCGGGTCCACCCCCGGGCGTCGAGGTGCTCGAGCAGCGGGACGACGGTGCGGCGCGTCGAGGCGAGCGCGACCCGCGCCTCGCTCGTCGTGAACGGCTGCGGCAGGCCGGCGAGGACCCGCATGGCCCGGGCCGGCGCGATCGGCTGGAGGTAGACGTCGTCGGGCACCCCGGTCAGGCGCAGCAGCCGGCCGGCTCGCACGGCCGCGGCCACCTCGCGGCCCCCGAGGCCGGCCGCGTCGAGCTCCTTCTGCTCGGGGGCCGCGAACGGCTCGTGGGCGAGCCGCGCCTCGATGCGGCGCAGGCCCTCCTCGGCCCGGTCCCCCAGCTCGGCGGTGCGGCCCGGCAGGCCGACCCGGCCGTCGTGGACGTCGAGCCCGACGGAGCCCGCGAGCTCGGGGACGAGGGTGCGGTCCGGGGCGCCGGACGCCGCGCGCGCGGCCTCGAGGGTGAGCGTCGGGTCGAGCGGGTCGGCGTCGGCCCGGGCGACCGCAGCGGCGTGCAACCGCCGCCCCCACTGCTGCCACGCCGCGTCGGCGACGAGCCACCGCCCCCGGCGCGCCACGCCGTCGGCGTCCGACCCATCCTCGGGCACCGGGAGCCCGAGGGCTGCCGCGTCGGAGGTGGCCATCGCCTCGCGCCGCGCGACCTCGGCGGCGAGGTCCGGGGTGCCGCTCATGCCGGCGACGGCCTCGGCGCGCCGGACCGCGGCACCGCGGCGGCGCAGCGGCGGCGGGTCGGCGTCGACGACGAGCGCCCCGACGACGTGCCGCGACCCGGGGTCGCGCAGGACGAGCCGGTCCCCCGCCGTGAGGGCGAGCGGCGCCGGGAGGGTGAGGCGGACGGCGTCGCCGCCGAGCGGTCGCGTGCGCACCTGCACGGCGAGCGAGCCGACGTGGAGCATGAGGTTCGCGGGGATGCGTCCGGGTCCGGAGCGGACGGCGTCGCCACGCTCGAGGCGCACGTCGACCGAGTCCGTCGTCCGCCACGCGTGCGGCGTCACGAGGGCGTCCCCGCGGCCCACCTGGTCGGCCCCGACCCCACGGAGGTTGACGGCGGCCCGGCTCACCGGGCCGACGGCGTCGGCGGGCTGCTCCTGGCTCTGCAGCCCGCGCACGGTGACGCGGGTGTGGGCTCCGTCGGCGCGCTGCACGAGCAGCTCGTCGCCGACGCGGACCGTCCCGGCGCCGAGCGTGCCGGTGACCACCGTCCCGGCGCCCCGCACCGTGAAGGACCGGTCGACCCAGAGGCGCAGACGGGCCCCGGTGTCCGGTGCGGGCAGCGACGCGACGAGCCGGTCGAGGGCGGCCCGCACGTCGTCGAGCCCCTCGCCGGTCCGGGCCGACACGGCGACCGCCTCGCAGCCGGCGAGCGAGGTCGCCCGCACCCGCTCGAGGGCGTCGGCACGAGCCGGCCCCGGGTCGGCGAGGTCGGCGCGCGTGACGACGACGAGCCCGTGCCGCAGCCCGAGCGCGTCGACGGCGGCGAGGTGCTCGGCCGACTGCCGCCGCCACCCCTCGTCCGCGGCGACGACGAGGACGACGGCCGGGGCCGGGCCCAGACCGGCCAGCATGTTGCCGACGAAGTGCTCGTGACCGGGGACGTCGACGAAGGCGACGGACGCCCCGGACGGCAGGGTCGTCCACGCATAGCCGAGGTCGATCGTCAGGCCGCGGCGCCGTTCCTCGGCCCAGCGGTCCGGCTCGATGCCGGTGAGGGCGCGCACCAGCGTCGACTTGCCGTGGTCGACGTGGCCGGCGGTGGCGACGACGTGCACGCCCTCACCGTACCCAGCGGACGGTCCGCGTCAGTGGCGACGCAGCCTGTCCCGCCCGGACGCCGCCGTGGCGCCGGTGGCGCCGGTCGTGCCGGTGGTGCCGGTACCGTCGGCAGCTGCCGGCCGGCGGTCGTGGCGGGGCGGCCGGGTCACGAGCGGCAGGACCAGCGCGACGAGGGTGATGATGCCGATGACGCTGAACCCGAGCGTGTAGGCCTTCTCGCTGCCGATGAGCGAGGCGATGAGGAGCGGTCCGACGACCCCGCCGATGCTCCAGCCGATGAGCATGAGGCCGTAGATCGCCCCGACGTTGCGCACCCCGAAGAACCGCCCCGCCGTCGAGGGCATGGTGCCGAACGCGCCGCCGTAGCAGAGATACACGAGCGCGGCGAGGACGGCGAACAGCGCCTTGTTCGACGCGTGCGGGATGAGCAGCAGGCACACGGCCTGGATCCCGAGGATGCCGAGGAACGCCGGCATCTTGCCGACGAGGTCGGACAGCCAGCCCCAGAAGATGCGGCCTCCGCCGTTGAAGAGCCCCAGCACGCCGACGAGCGCGGCAGCCGCCGCGGTCGAGTAGCCCGCGACGTCGCTGGCCGTGCCGGCGGCCACGGCGATGAGCGAGATGCCGGCCGTCACGCTCATCGTGAGGATGCCGGTGAGCAGGTACCACTGCGGGGTGTGCATCGCCTCGCTCGGCGTGAAGTCGCGGGACGCCGTGCCCGTGCCCGTGCCCGTGTCGCGCGCCCGGGCCGTGGTGGCGGACTCCGACGCGATGTCGGGCACGGCTGCCGGGTTGCGGAACACCGACGTGCACACGAGGAGGATGACGAGGTACCCGATGCCGAGCCAGAGGAAGGCCTTCGTGGGGACGCTCGGCGTGTGGTCGATCAGGGCCTGCCCGACGGGGGCGGTGACGACCGCCCCGAACCCGAACCCCGCGACCGCGAGGCCGGTGATGAGGCCCGGTTTGTCCGGGAACCACTTCTGCAGCATGGCGATCGGCACGATGTAGACCATCCCGAGGCCGAACCCGCCGATGACGCCGTACCCGAGGACGACCAGCCAGAAGGCGTCCGGCGACTGGGCGAAGGAGGCGAGGATGACGCCGACGGCGTAGATGACCCCTCCGGTCATCGCGACGACGCGCGGCCCGCGGGCGTCCTGGAGCCGGCCGCCGACGTAGCTGCCGATGAAGATCATCCCGATGACGACGCTGAACGGCACGGCGGCCTTCGACTTCGACCATCCGAACGCGGCGTCGCTCTGCATCGCCTTGGCGAAGACGCTCCACGCGTAGACGGAGCCGATGGCCAGCTGCACGAGGACGGCACAGACGAGGATGACCCAGCGGTTGGCGCCTCGGGTCCTCGTCACCGGATCGCTGTCGGTCCTGCTCACGGCATCCCCCTTCCGGTCCTCCGGCGGCGCCTCCCTGCGTCGTCGGTGCGCGTCTAGCGCGCCGTGGTGATCGCGTCGTCGACGACGCCGGCGGCGCGGCGGCGTTCGAGACGCTCGCGTTGGTGCTCGACCGTGTACTTCGGGTCGATCGCGGAGGCCATACCCGCCTCGAAGACGCCGAACCGAGTGCACGCCGATCCGGCCATCAGGGCCAAACCGCTCAGGGCGGCACCGACGCGGGTCCGGCCGACGGTGACGGCACCGACGGCGCCGGCGACGGTCAGCACCGTGCTGGCCCGGAGCAGACGGGCGGCCCTGCCGGTGTGCAGCGGCTCGGCGAGCATCGGCCCGAGCTCGTGCTGCATCCGCTCGAAGGCGAGCGTCTCGACGAGGGCGCTGAGGGCGGCCAGCCGCCGGGCGGGACCGTTCTGCCGGGCCGGCACGGTGAGCAGGGCCAGGCCCGACGCGGCGGCGTTCGCCGAGCTGACGAAGACGAACGGCAGCTCGCGGTAGGACTCGTGCCAGGTCGGGGTGGCGGTGTCGGCGAGGAGCACCGCGGTGTAGGCCGCGAGCGGCGGCGCGAAGAGCGCGGAGCCGGCGGTGGCCGGCCCGTCGGCGACCGCGAGCACCCGGGAGACGCGGGCGACCGCGGTGCCGGACCGCCCTGTGCCGGAAGGACGCTCGAGCAGCGCCTGACCCAGCTCGGTGGCGAGGGCCAGGCCGGAGAAGCCCCCGAAGGCGGTAAGGATCCACGAGCCGACCGACATCGGCGAGGTGAGCTTGACGGTGCGCAGCATGTTGAGGCCGCGGCTCGGCTTGCCGAGGTCCTTGGCGAGCGCCGCACCGCCGAGGGCCGCGGCTGCGACCGCACCGATGCGGCCCGCCCGGCGCAGCGCCGGGTAGCCGAGCACCTTGCCGCCGGCCCCGAGCAGCGCCGACCCGCCGGCGACGCCGCCGAGGAACAGGTACGCGGCGACCTCCTTCTCCCACGGCGCGGGCTTGACGACGTGCCGGCCGTAGTAGCTGTCGAACCGGACGTCCGGGACCATGAGCGACTCGTCGCGGCGCCGGCGACCACCGTCGTGCCCGGCGGCGTCACGGGCGTTGCCGTGGGTCGCCGGGTCACGCCGGCGCTCGCGCTCGGGCGGGCGGTCGGCGTCGAAGGGGTTGGTCGTCATCGCTTCCTCCCGACGAACGCGGCCGCGGCCATGCCGAGCATCGCCAGCCCCGCGTACCCGGCCTTGCGGAACATGTCGGGCAGGTCGGCCGTGGTGACCCGCGGGTCCGGCGGCAGCCCGTAGACCTCGGGCTCGTCGAGCAGGAGGAACACCGACCCGGTGCCGCCGACCCCGTCGTTCCCGTCGGTGCCGTAGAGCCGCGCCTCGGTGTAGCCGAGGCCGTGCAGCTCGGCGACGCGGGCCCGTGCGGTGGCGCGCATGTCGTCGAGGTCGCCGAACTTGATCGAGGTCGTCGGGCAGGCCTGGGCGCACGCGGGTGTCTGCCCCGCCCCGAGGCGGTCGTAGCACAGCGTGCACTTCTGGGCGATGCCGACGTTCTTGACCTCGCCGTTGTGGGCCGGGTCGGCACCTGCCGAGCCGATGCTGATGCCGTGCGAGCGGCGTCCGCCCTCGTGGCCCTCGTCGCCCCGGCGCCGTTCGATGACCCCGAACGGGCAGGCGGCCACGCAGTACCCGCACCCGTTGCACACGTCGTCCTGCACGACGACGGTGCCGAACTCGGTGCGGAACAGCGACCCCGTCGGGCACACGTCGAGGCACGCCGCGTGGGTGCAGTGCTTGCACACGTCCGACGCCATGAGCCACCGGACGTCCGGCACGGCGGTGTCGGTGGGCCCCGGCCCGGCGGCGGCGCCGGACCGCACGTCGCCGGGCGCCTCCAGCGTCGCGGTGGCGGTGCCCCCGCCACCGGTCGGGGCCGGCTCGTCCCCGGTGCGCAGGGTCGGCATCCCGAGCTGGACGAGGCGTCGCCCCGACTCGCGGGCCTGCTCGATGCGCTCGCTCGTCTGCTCGACGAACGCGACGTGGCGCCAGGTGCTGGCCCCGAGCGCGCCGGTGTTGTCGTAGGACTGGTTGAGCAGGTCGAGGCCGTCCTCGGGGATGGCGTTCCACTCCTTGCACGCGACCTCGCAGGCCTTGCAGCCGATGCAGATCGAGGTGTCGGTGAAGAACCCCTTGCGCGGCTCCGGGCGGTCCCACGCGGCGTCGCTCGCGGGGTCGGTCGGCCCCGACAGCTGGTTGCGCCAGAAACCCATGCCTCAGCCCTCCTTCGGCTCGGGGACGGACCCCGGGTGCCCGGTGCGCAGCTCGTTGCCCGTCATGACGGTCGAGCCGGCGCGCGACTGGTACTCGGCGACGAGGCGCAGCAGCGCCTCCCCGGTCGGACGCCGCCCCGGCACGATGTCGCACGAGCCGGCCTTGCTCTCCTGGATCTGCACGTTCGGGTCGAGGGCGACACCGAGCAGGTCGTTGGCGGCGTCACCGCTGACGACGGCGTCGCTGCCGACGCCCCAGTGGTACGGCAGCCCGACCTGGTGGACGGTGCGGCCGCGGATGACGAGCGGCGTCATGCGCTCGGTGACCAGGACCCGCGCCTCGATCGCGGTGCGGGCCGACACGATCGTGGCCCAGCCGCCGGGCTCGAGCCCGCGCTCCCTCGCGAGCTCGGGCGAGACCTCGCAGAAGAACTCCGGCTGCAGCTCGGACAGGTACGGCAGCCACCGGCTCATGCCGCCCGCGGTGTGGTGCTCGGTGAGCCGGTAGGTCGTGAAGACGTACGGGTACACGTCGGACCCCGGCTCGCCCGCGGACGGGCTCCACAGGTTGTCCTTGCGGGGGAAGACCCGGCGGGCCGGGTTGGACTGCTGCGTGTAGAGCGGGTTGCGGACCGGCGACTCCTGCGGCTCGTAGTGCGTGGGCAGCGGACCGTCGAGCATGCCCTTGGGCGTGAAGAGCCAGCCCTTGCCGTCGGCCTGCATGATGAACGGGTCGTCGCCGGCGAGGCCGTCGGGGCCGCCGGTGCCCGGCTCGGGGCGGAACGTCGGCGCCTTGGTCGGCGGGAAGTCCGGCACGTCGTGCCCGGTCCACTTCCCGGCGTCGGCGTCCCACCACACGTACTTCTTGCGCTCGCTCCACGGGTTGCCCTCGGGGTCGGCCGAGGCGCGGTTGTAGAGGATGCGGCGGTTGGCCGGCCAGGCCCAGCCCCAGTCGAGGGCGGTGAGGTCCTGCTCGCGACCGGGTCGGCGGTTGGCGGCCTGGTTCTTGCCGTCTGCGTAGACGCCGGTGTAGATCCAGCAGCCGCCGTCGGTCGAGCCGTCGGCCTTCATCTCGGTGTACGACGACAGCGGCTGTCCGGCCTTGTCGCCCGTGAGGTGGCGGCCGTTGACCTCGGCGAGCACGGCCTCGGCGTCGATCTCGCCGTCGGCGTCGAGCGGGTAGTCCCACGTCAGGTCGAGCAGCGGCCGGTCGCGCGGGTCGGTCGAGTCGGCGAGGATCTCGCGGATGCGCCGGCCGAGCTCGTAGAAGAACTCCAGCTCGCTCTGCGCCTCACCGGGCGGCGCCACCGCCTTGTGGTGCCACTGGAGCATCCGCTGGGTCTGCGTGAACGAGCCGGACTTCTCGGTGTGGGCCGCCGCGGGCAGGAAGAACACCTCGGTCCGGATGTCCTCAGGACGCATCTCGCCCGTCGCGATCTCCGGGCCGTCCTTCCAGAACGTGGCCGACTCGATCATCGCGAAGTCGCGCACGACGAGCCACTTGAGGTGCGACATCGCCTGGCGCTGCATGCGGCCGTGGGCCGAGCCGACGGCCGGGTTCTGGCCGAGGAGGAAGTAGCCCTCGACCTGGTCCTCGAGCATCGCCATCGTCGTCTGGTACGTGCCGTGCGCGCCCGAGAGCCGGGGCAGGTAGTCGAAGCACCAGTCGTTCTCGGCGGTCGCGGCCTTGCCCCACCACGCCTTGAGCAGGCTGACGGCGTAGGTGTCGGCGTTGGCCCAGAAGCCCTTCTGGGACTTGCTGCCGATGGCGCCCACGTAGTCCTCCCACGTGTCGTGGAGGCCGACGACCGGCATCGCGAGGTAGCCGGGGAGGATGTTGTAGAGCGTCGGGATGTCGGTCGATCCCTGGATGCTGGCGTGGCCGCGCAGCGCCATGATGCCGCCGCCCGGACGGCCCATGTTGCCGAGCAGCAGCTGGATGATGGCCGCGGTGCGGATGAACTGGGCGCCGAGCGTGTGCTGGGTCCAGCCGACGGCGTAGACGAACGCCGTGGTGCGGTCGCGGCCGCTGTTCTCGGTGACGGCCTTGGCCAGGTAGGCGAAGTCGTCGACGCTGACGCCGCACGTGTCGGCGACCATCTCCGGGGTGTAGCGGGCGTAGTGCTTCTTGAGGATCTGGAAGACGCACCGCGGGTCCTGCAGCGACTCGTCGCGCAGCACGCTCGCGTGCTCGAGCGCCGGTCCGCCGGAGCCGTGCTCGTCACCGGCCGCGCGCTCGGACTTGCTGTGGCCGTGCTCGTGCCCGCCGCCGCCGCTCTCGTGAGCGGCGGCCGGGCCGCCGATGGTGCCCGGCGACCCGTCCTCGTCGTCCGAGCCCGCCGCGTAGGCCCACGTGCTCGGCTCGTACGAGCCCTTCTCCTCGTCGTAGCCGGAGAAGAGGCCGTCGAGGTCCTCGGTGTCCCGGAACGTCTCGCTGACGAGCGTCGCGGCGTTCGTGTACGCGACGACGTACTCCTTGAAGTACAGCTCGCGCGTCAGGATGTGGTTGATGAGCGCGCCGAGCAGCACGACGTCGCTGCCGGCCCGGATCGGGATGTGCTTGTCGGCCGTCGCCGACGTGCGGGTGAACCGCGGGTCGACGTGGATGACCTTCGCGCCCTTGAGACGGGCCTCGGTCACCCACTGGTAGGCGACCGGGTGGCACTCGGCCATGTTCGAGCCCTGGATGACGATGCAGTCCGAGTTGGACAGGTCCTGCACGTACTGCGTCGCGCCGCCGCGTCCGAACGAGGACCCCAGACTGGGGACCGTGGAGGAGTGTCAAATACGGGCCTGGTTCTCGATCTGGATGGCGCCCGCCGCGGTGAACAGCTTCTTGATGAGGTAGTTCTCCTCGTTGTCGAGCGTCGCGCCGCCGAGCGAGGCGATGCCCATGGTGCGCCGGAGCGGACGGCCGTGCTCGTCGGCGTCCTGCCAGCCGGCACGCCGGCTCTCGACGAAGCGCTGGGCGATCATCTCCACGGCGGTGGCCCGCGGCATCCGCTCCCAGTCGGTGCCGCCGGGCCGCCGGTAGAGCACGTGCCGCTGGCGACCCGGGTTGTTGACGAGCTGCTCGCTCGCGGAGCCCTTGGGGCACAGTCGGCCGCGCGACACCGGCGAGTCGGGGTCGCCCTCGATCTGCACGACCTTCTCGTCCTTGACGTACACCTTCTGGCCGCAGCCGACGGCGCAGTACGGGCAGACGCTCTGCACGACGCGGTCGGCCGTCGCCGTGCGCGGCGCCAGCGACCGGGTGCGCTCGGACGTCACGGCCGGGCCGCGTCCGAGGAAGTCTCCCGAGCGGACCTGCCGGACCACCGGCCACGACAGGAACGTCTTCTTCGCCTCCATGAGCGTCACCTTCCTCGGCGCAGGGGACTCCGGTCGAGCCTCACGTCGTCTCGTGCTCTCCGTTCCCACCGGGGCGGGACCCGTAACCACCCTAGGCTCGATTCGGCCGGCGGGGTGACCGGTGGCATGCTCGCCGGGTGACGACGAACCTCGAGGCGCGCATCCCGGCCGACGCGGATGCCGACGCGCTCTACGACGCGTTCGTCGAGTGGGCCGCGGAGCAGGGGCTGGCGCTCTACCCGCACCAGGAGGAGGCCTTCCTCGAGGTGCTCTCGGGCGCCAACGTCGTCCTCGCGACTCCGACCGGGTCCGGCAAGTCCCTCGTCGCGGCGGCCGCGCACTTCACCGCCCTCGCCGAGGACCGCGTCTCCTTCTACACGGCGCCGATCAAGGCGCTCGTCTCGGAGAAGTTCTTCGCGCTGTGCGAGCAGTTCGGCGCCGACAACGTCGGCATGATCACCGGTGACGCCACGGTCAACGGCGACGCCCCGATCATCTGCTGCACGGCCGAGGTCCTCGCCAACGTCGCGCTGCGCGAGGGCGCCGCCGCCGACATCGGCCTCGTCGTCATGGACGAGTTCCACTTCTACTCCGAGCCCGACCGCGGCTGGGCCTGGCAGGTGCCGATCCTCGAGCTGCCGCAGGCGCAGTTCGTCCTCATGTCGGCGACCCTCGGCGACGTCACGATGTTCCGCGACGACCTCACCCGACGCACGGGCCGGGCCACCGCGGTCATCACCGGCACCGAGCGTCCGGTGCCGCTCGAGTTCTCCTACGCCACGACGCCGATCCACGAGACGATCGAGCAGCTGCTCGAGCAGGACCGGGCCCCGGTCTACGTCGTCCACTTCACCCAGGCGGCCGCCCTCGAGCGGGCCCAGAGCCTCGTCGCCCTCAAGATGACGACCCGCGAGGAGCGGGACGCCATCGCCGAGCGCATCGGCGGCTTCCGCTTCGGCTCCGGTTTCGGACGGACCCTGTCGCGCCTCGTCCGCCACGGCGTCGGCGTCCACCACGCCGGGATGCTGCCGAAGTACCGCCGGCTCGTCGAGCAGCTGGCCCAGGACGGCCTGCTCAAGGTCATCTGCGGCACCGACACCCTCGGCGTCGGCATCAACGTGCCGATCCGCACGGTGCTGCTGACCGGCCTGACGAAGTTCGACGGCACGAAGCAGCGCCTGCTCAAGGCGCGCGAGTTCCACCAGATCGTCGGACGCGCCGGGCGGGCCGGGTTCGACGCGCGGGGCTGGGTCGTCGCCCAGGCGCCGGAGCACGTCATCGAGAACCTCCGGGCCGTCGAGAAGGCGGGCGACGACCCGAAGAAACAGCGGAAGGTCCAGCGCAAGAAGGCGCCGGACGGCTTCGTCGGCTGGTCGGAGGAGACCTTCGAGCGGCTCATCACGAGCGAGCCGGAGCCGCTCCAGCCGCGGCTGCGCGTGTCGCACTCGATGCTCGTCAACCTGCTGGCCCGAGAGGGAAACCCGGTGGCCCACGCGGTTCGCCTGCTGTCGGACAACCACCACGAGGAGAAGGACCAGCGGCGCCTGCAGCGGCACGCGCTCGTCCTCGCGCGCGAGCTGCTCACGTCCGGCGTCGTCGAGCGGCTCCCCGCGGCCGACGCGTCGGGACGCCGGCACGCCCTGACCATCGACCTGCAGCGCGACTTCGCCCTCAACCAGCCGCTCGCACCGTTCGCCCTCGCCGTCATGGAGACCCTCGACCGGGAGTCCGACACGTACGCGCGCGACATCGTCAGCGTCGTCGAGGCGATCCTCGAGGACCCGCGGCAGGTGCTGTGGGCCCAGGAGTACAAGGCGCGCGGCGAGGCGGTGGCCGCGATGAAGCTCGACGGCGTCGAGTACGAGGAGCGCATGGAGCGGCTCGAGGAGGTCACCTGGCCCAAGCCGCTCGCCGACCTGCTCGAGGTGACGCTCACCGCGTACCGCCGGAGCCACCCGTGGATCTCCCCCGACGCACTGTCCCCGAAGTCGGTCGTGCGCGAGATGTACGAGCGCGGCATGACGTTCACCGAGTTCGTCTCGTACTACGGCCTGTCGAGGTCCGAGGGACTCGTCCTGCGCTACCTCACCGACGCGTACCGGGCGCTGCGGCGCACCGTTCCCGAGGCCTACCGCGACGACGAGCTCGACGACGTCGTCGAGTGGCTCGGTGAGCTGGTGCGCCAGACCGACTCGAGCCTGCTCGACGAGTGGGAGGACCTCGTCAACCCGGCCGACGGCGCCGCGCCGGGGCGGCCGTCCGGGGAGGTCGCCCCACCGGCCCGACCACTGACCGCGAACGAGCGGGCCTTCACGGTCATGCTCCGCAACGCCATGTTCCACCGCGTCGAGCTCGCCGCCCGCGACGCGTGGGAGCAGCTCGGCGAGCTCGAGGCCCGGGTCGCCGAGCTGACCGACCCGCCGCGTCCGGTGGTCATGGACGCCGACGCGTGGAACGAGGCGCTCGGTGCCTACTACGACGAGCACGACGCCGTCGCGACCGACCAGCAGGCCCGCTCCCCCGCGCTGCTCCAGGTCGAGAAGGTGCCGGGTGAGTGGCGGCTGCGGCAGGTCGTCGTCGACCCCGACGGCGACCGCGACTGGGGCATCCGGGCCGTCGTCGACCTCGCCGCCAGCGACGAGGCCGGATCCGCGGTCCTCACCGTCACGGGCTTCGAGCGCCTCGGCGGCTGAGCGTCGAGGCGCGACGGCGCGTGCCTAGGGTGGTCGGCATGAGTGGTCCCCAGTCCGACCCGACCTCGGTACCCGGCCTCGCCGCCGTGCGGGTCGACCCGCTGCCTGATGCCGAGGGCGTCCTCGCGCGGCCGCACGACGGCGGCAACGGCACCGGGGTGCTCGTCCTGTCCGGTTCGAGCGGACGCGTCGAGGCGCCGCGGGCCCGCCTGCTCGCCGCGGCGGGCGTGTCCGCAGCCTTGACCTACCAGTGGTTCGGTGCACCGGGGACCCCCGACACGATCTGGGAGTACCCCCTCGAGGCGTTCGCTCCGGCCATCGACCGGCTCGCCGCCGACGGCGACCGCGTCGTGCTCCTCGGGACGTCGAAGACGGCCGAGGCGTTCCTGCTCCTTGCCACCGAGGACCCGCGCGTCGACGCCGTCGTCGCGGTCGCGCCCAGCCACGTCGCGTGGGCCAACGTCGGCCCGGGGCCCGACGGCGAGCTGCGCCCGCAGCACGCGTCGTGGAGCCGTGGGGGCGCGCCGCTGCCGTTCGTTCCGTACGACGACGAGGCCGACATCTCCGGCGACCCGCCCGAGTACGTCGGCCTGTACCGCCGGAGCCTGGCCGTCGCGCCGGCCGACACCCTTGCGGCAGCGACGATCCCGGTGGAGCGGTTCTTCGGCGACGTCCTGCTCGTCGCCGGTGGGGACGACCGACTGTGGCCCTCGCTCGACGCCGCGCGCGCCATCGAGGCGCGCCGCACCGCGTACGACCTGCCCACCACGGTCGTCAGCCACCCCGACGCCGGGCACCGCGTCGTGCTGCCCGGCGAGCCGGTCGCCACCGGCGGCCTGCAGCTGGCCCGCGGTGGTACCGAGGAGGCCGACCGGGCGCTCGGACGCCTCGTCTGGCCGGAGCTGCTCCGGGTGCTCGCAGTGTCGCCCTGAGACCCACCTCCGCGCCCACGGACCGGCGTCCTCGCCGCGTCCGCGGGGAGCCGGGGCCGGGTATGTTCGCCGATGCCCGCTCCGCTCCGCTCGACCGACAGGATGGCTCCGATGGACGTGACCGACGTCAAGCTCGCCGCAACCCGGGCCGGGGACCACCCGGTGCTCGAGAGCGCTGCACGCGTGGGCTACGCCGTCAGCGGGGTGTTCCACGTCGTCATCGGTGTCATCGCCCTCAAGCTCGCCCTCTCCGGCGCGGGCCGGCCGGACCAGTCGGGGGCCCTCAGGGCGCTGGCCGACAACCCCGTCGGAACGGTCGTCCTGTGGGTCGCCGTCCTCGGCTGGCTCGGCCTCGCGCTCTGGCAGGTGACGGAGGCGCTGACCCGCGGCGGGGCCGGCGACCGGGTCAAGGCGGTCTCCAAGACCGTCGTGTACCTCGCCCTGTCGGTGACCGCCTTCAGCTACGCGAGGGGCCACCAGGGCAGGAACAGCACGTCGCAGACCCGGGACCTCACGGCCACCCTCATGTCCAAGCCGGCCGGGCAGTGGCTCGTGGGGATCGTCGGCCTCGTCGTCATCGGCGTCGGGGTCTACCACGTCTACAAGGGCTGGAAGCGCCGGTTCCTCACCGACCTCCAGTCGCACCCGGGCCCGTGGGTCGAGAAGGCGGGCCGCTTCGGGTACATCGCCAAGGGCGTCGCCCTCGCCATCGTCGGCGGACTCTTCGTGCTCGCCGCGGTCCGCCACCGCCCGAGCGAGGCCACCGGCCTCGACGGGGCGCTCCACAGCCTGCTCGGCGCCCCGGGCGGTCCGGTGATGCTGACGCTCGTCGCGCTCGGCCTCATCGCCTTCGGCATCTACTCCTTCGGGCGCGCGAGGCGGGCCCGAGTCTGACGCGTCAGCGGGTGGCCGTCGCCGTCCGCCCCGGGGCCCACGCGTCCGGCGCGTCGGCGGCGCCGACGTCGCGCCGCAGCCAGAGCCAGGCGAGCACGAAGCAGACGAGCCCGTTGGCCAGGCCGACGAGGACGTCCGTCAGGTGGTGCATGCCGCGGTAGAGGCGGGCGTAGCCGACGAGGACCGGCACGACGAGGCACACGACCGTCACGAGGCGGCGCAGCCACGGGGTCTCGATGCGCTGGGCCATCGCCGCGAAGGTCACGTAGAGCGCGGTGGACGCGCCGACGTGTCCGCTCGGGTAGCTCGACGTCGGCGGTGCCGGGTCGAGGTGCGCGACCTCCGGACGGTCGCGGTCGGTGATCATCGTCGCCGCGACGAAGACGCTGGCCTGGGCGGCGATGGCGATGGCCGGGACGGCCGCGTACCACCACTGCCCGGTGCGCCACCACACGAGAAGCGCGACGAGGATGCAGACGCCGATGACGTACTCGGTGTTGCCGATGTGCGACCACACCAGGGTCACGGCGTCCCACGCGCTCGTCCGGGTGCCCTGGATCGCGCGGTTGACCGCAGTCTCGGACCGGAGACCGCCGAGCGGCCCCTCGATGAAGAAGCCGATGCCGGTGATGACGGCGAACAGGACGATCGCCGGGCCGAGGACGCGCAGCGCCAGGTCGCGCAGCGCGGGCCCGACGGCCGGTCGGGTCCGGTCCAGCTCGTATCGGTGCAGCTCGTATCGGTGCAGCTCGTATCGGTGCAGCGTCGACCGGTTCACCGGGTGCCTTTCGACTCAGGACCCGTCCTGCCCTCCGGGGGCGGCGGGTCGTCAGGGGTGCGGGGGTTCCATCCGAGGTAGCCGAGGTAGGAGGCGCCGACCAGCCCCGTCCCGAAGAGCAGGCCGGCGACGACGTCGGACGGGAAGTGCACGCCGAGGAAGACGCGGTCGGCCATGGTCACGAGGACGGCCACCGCCCCGACGGTGACCACCACCCGGCGCGTCCGCGGCGACACGACGGGCCACACGAGCAGGACGAGCGCGGTGGCGATCGCGGCCGCGTTCGCGGCATGGCCCGAGGGGAAGCTGTAGCCGGGCGCGTGCGAGACGGCGTCGGTGACCACCGGGCGGGTCCGACGGACGACCTCCTTGAGGACGAGCTGGAGGTTCCAGGCCACCATCATCGTGACGAACGCCCAGATGGCGCGGCTGCGCAGGCCGTGCCGGCGCCACACCCAGATGCACAGGCCGGTGGCCGCGATATAGGGCCACCTCGGCTGCGTGGCCTCCTGCCAGGCGACGAGGAAGGTCTTGAACGCCGGGTGCGCGCGGGTCAGGTCGGTGGCGGCGCGGATCGAGGCCTCGTCGATGCGGATGACCGGCACGAACTTCTCACGGGCGATGAAGGCCAGCGCCGTCACGGGCACGGCGAAGGCCAGGCCGAACACGACGGCCCGGCGCAGCCGGCGCCATCGGCCCGGTGGGGGTGGGACCGCCTCGCCCTCGCGCCGTTCGCGGGCCTCGACGCCCGGGGGAGCCTCAGCCACCGCGCACCACCAGCGCTCCCGGGAGCGCCCGCGCCGTCATCGCGCGGTGCGGTCCGACCGGGTCGCCGTCGATCTCGGCCTCCACGGCGCGACGCGCGAGGACGGTGAGGTCGGGGGCCACGAGCCGGTCGAGCCTCCGGCGCCCGGCGCGGTGGCGGGTCGCGACGTCGACGAGGACCGAGGCCCACCCGAAGGCTCCCTGGGGCGCGAGCACGACGGCATCGAGGACGCCGTCGTCCACGACGGCCTCCGGCATGAGCTCGACGCCGCCCTGAAGGGTGCCGCAGTTGCCGATGATGACGGCCTGCGCGTGCCGCACGACCGACTCCTCGGGGGCGCCGACGACCCCCTCCCCACCCCTGGCCCGCACCTCGACGGGGAAGCCGCGACCCGAGAGCTTCCGGGTGGCGGCGAGCACGTAGGCGACCCAGCCGACCGCCTCCTTCACCGTCTCGTCGGTGTCGGCCATGATCTCGCCGTCGAGGCCGAGCCCGGCCATGACGAGGAAGACCTCCTCGTCGTCCGCGACCCCGGCGGGGCTGTCCTTCGTCGCCCGGCTCGACTCGGGCTCGGGGAGGGCGTCGGCCAGGCGCACCGCGCCGACGTCGATGCGCCGGTCCCGGCCCTCGACGAGCGCCCGCGCCGCCTCCTCGAGGCTGCCGACGGGGACCCCGAGGTTGCGCGCGAGCAGGTTGCCGGTGCCGCCGGGGAGCAGGCCGAGGGCGACGTCCGTCCCGACGAGCGCCGAGGCGACGGCGCGGACCGTGCCGTCGCCGCCGAGGGAGGCCACGACGTCCGCTCCCGCCTCCACGGCATCGCGGGCCTGGCGCTCGCCGGTCTCCTCCGCCGTGGTCTCGACCCACTGCGGCTCGGACCAGCCGCCGTCGGCGCAGGCCTTGGCGACGGTCGCCTGCGCGTCCTCGAGGTCGTCGACGCGGAGGGGGTTGTAGACGACGGTGAGGCTGCGCCGAGCGCGGGACTGGTCGGACATGGACGACTCCTCGGACTCGGCTGGCAGGACGGCGGCCTCTCGCTCGACTAGGAGCAGTCATACCCGCGCGCGCGTTTCGGGCATCACGGCCCCAGCCCCCGCGAGTAGCCTCCACGACGTGCCCACCATCCGCCGACGCCTCCTCGTCGCGGCCACCGTCGGTGTCCTCGTCGGGGTCCTCGCGGGGCTCGTGCCCCTCGGCCCGTCCCGCGGGCTGCTCGTCCACCTGCTCGAGGGGTTCGTCGTCGCCGGACTCGTCTTCGCCGTGCCACTGCTCACGCACGTGCTCGGCCACGATGCTCCTTCGACGCGCGAGAAGGTGGCCGGCCGCGACGGCGACGCCGCCTGGTACGACGTGGTCGTCATCGTCGTCGGGCTCGCCAGCCTTTTCGGGGTCGCCGTCCTGCTCATCGCGACGAAGGCGCGCGGGTCCGAGCTCGTCGTCGACGGCGTCCTCGGGGTGCTCGCCGTCGGCGTCGGCTGGCTGTGCGTGCACACCGTCTACGTGCTGCGCTACGCGCGCCTCTACTACGCGAGCCCCGAGGGCGGCCGCCCGCCCATCGACTTCAACATGGACGCCGACCCGGCGTTCAGCGACTTCGCCTACTTCTCCTTCAACCTCGGCATGGCCTACCAGGTCTCGGACACCGCGGTGCGCTCCTCGCAGGTGCGACGCGTCGTCCTCGGGCACACGCTCCTGGCCTACCTCTACGGCACGATCGTCATCGCCTCGACGATCAACCTCGTCGTCGGCATCGGCGGCCAGTCCTAGGGCCGGCGGCCAGTCCCGGGACCGGCGTCAGGCAGCGCTGAGGCGGGCCTTCTCGTCGCGCACCCACATCGAGACCAGCCCACCGAAGTGGGCCATGAACTGGTCGCGCTCGTGGGCCGGGTAGGTCGTGACGACCGTCGCCCGCAGGAGCGAGTCGAACGCGTCGGACTGCACCCAGTCGAGGACGGCGGCATCCAGGTGCGACAGGTGCTCGTCGCACCAGGCCCAGTACGCGTCGGTCTCGAAGTACTCGTCGGCGAGGGCGAGGTAGGCGTCGAGCTTGTCCTCGTCGGACAGGTCGTCGCGGTCGGCCACGTCGAAGTAGCGGTGCATCTCGAGGTCGACGCGGCCGCGGCGTCCGGTGACGAGGCAGTACGCCGACCAGCGCACGAGCGCCTTGATGGCCCACGGGAAGTAGTAGTGCAGCGACGTGACGGCCACGTCGGGGCAGGCGTTCGCGTAGTCGATCGGGTAGACGTCGTCGCCCTTGACGAGCATCTCGGCGGAGTTGAACTCCCACCCGAACATCGCGTTGACGATCCGGCTGATCGCGGCCGCCTGCCGGCCGGCCGAGGGCGTGAGGAAGTCGTAGGACACGGCGTACCGGTTGTGCATCGGCTGCTCGGGCCGGAAGTCCATGACCATCGTCTCGGGACCGATGGACAGCGCCCGCGCGAAGTGGTCGTACTCGACCGTGGCCTGCAGGTGCATGAGCATCTCGCCCGAGTCGTCGTAGGCCTTGACGAGGCCGGCCTCGTCGTCGATCCGCGAGACGCCGCGCCAGCCGCCGCCGTCGAACGGCTTCATGTACATCGGGTAGCCGAGCCGGTTGGCGATCTTCTTGAGGTCGAAGGGCCGGTTGTACTTGGCGCTCGTGTAGGCCCACCGGACGTTGTCGACGGGGTTCTTGTACGGCACGAGCCAGGTCTCGGGAACCTTGAGCCCCAAGCGCATCAGGGCGCAGTAGGCGCTGTGCTTCTCCATCGACTGGAACGTGAACGGGCTGTTGAGCAGGTAGGTGCCGTCGACGAGGGCGGCCTTCTTGAGCCACTCGCGCGGGTGGTAGTACCAGTGCGCGAGCCGGTCGATGACGAGCTCGGTGCGCACCGGCTGGCGCAGGTCGAACGGCTCGATGGTGAGGCGCTCGCTCGTCAGCTGGTGAATGACGCCGTCGGCCGTCGTGATCGGGCCGACCCGCTCGAGGAGAGCCTCGAACGCTGCGGGCCAGTCCTCCTCGGCTCCCAGCAGCAGTCCGATCAGGTGGTTGCGGGTCTGCGTCATCTGCCTCTCCCTCTCGACGGGCCGGGTGCTCCCGATCCTTGCAGCAGTGTCAACAGGAACGGGTCGAAGGCGGCCTCCCAGTGGCGCCAGTCGTGCCGGCCCGGCACCTCGGCCAGCGTCACGTCGTGGCCGGTTCGCTCCAGCGTCCGTGCCATGAGGCGGTTGTTGGCGAGGTTTCCCTCCTCCGTGCCACAGGTCAGGACGATCCGCGCGCCGGTGCGCCGCCGTCGCGCCCGGCCCACGGACGCGACGAACGCGGTGACGCGGTCCCAGTGGACGAAGGCCTCCTCGCCGTCGAGCCGCTTGCGGAAGAACGAGCCGGACTGCAGGAACAGGGCACCGAAGGTGCCGGGGTGTCGCCACCCGGCCTGCAGCGACGCCAGGGCGCCGAGGCTGGCCCCCATGAGCACCGGAGCCTTCGGCGTCACCCATCCGGCCAGGACGCGTGAGAGCACGCAGCCGACGAGCGTGTCGGCCCACGCGGGGTTGGCCGCGTAGCGCTCGTCGCGCGGGCCCGGCTCGAGGAGCACGACGCGGTGCGAGCCGATGCGTCCCGCGTCGGTCGCGCGGCGCAGGGCCGACAGCAGGTGCGCCCGGCGCGAGTACTCGGAGCCGTCGTGGGCGACGAGCAGCGGCAGCGAGTCGCCGCGGCGGGTGCCGGTCGGGGTGACGACGGCGAGGTCGAGTCACCGACCGGGGTCCCGCTCACGGTCAGCCTCGTGCGCGCCATGGGCCGACCCTACGGGGGAACGCGACGGGCGGCGGTTCGAGATGACGACCACGACGACGTCCGGGTCAGCGGTCGCGTGCGCGCCCTTCGGCCGGCGACCGGATGGTGGTCGTCATCCGCGACGCCAGCCGGCTGCCTAGGCCTTCCTCGCCTTGGGCGGCAGGGTCGCCACGTGGTCCCGCGCCCGCTCGAGCCAGGCCGACTTCTCGTCGTCGGGCATCGCCGCGGGCAGGGAGCGCCAGCCCTTCATCGGTCGCTCGTCGGGTCCGAACGGGCCGGTGCCGTCCATCGCCTCGAGCTCGGCGAGCGCATCCGGGCCGGGCTTGACGCCGACGTCCTCCCCGAAGAGCCCGGCGTACATGTTGCCGTTGACGAAGGCACCGAGGCTGCCGAACATCGGCTTGACCTCGACGCCGGGACCCTCGGTCACGAGGCCGCGGAAGTGCGCCTTGGCCTCGTCCGTGTGCTTCGGCATCTTCACGCGTCCATCACACCACTCCCGGCGCCGCGCTCGCTCGCAGTCCGGGGCCACCCCGCGCCGTCAGCGGGTCAGGCGGGGTTGGCGGCCGCCCCGTGCTCGAGCACCTCGACGACGGCGCCGCAGAAGTCGGGCAGGTCGTCGGGCTTGCGACTGGTGATGAGGTTGCCGTCGATGACGAGCGACTCGTCCACCCAGTCGCCACCGGCGTTGCGGATGTCCGTCTGCAGGCTCGGCCACGAGGTGAGCCGCCGCCCGGACAGCACGCCGGCCTCCACGAGGGTCCACGGGGCGTGGCAGATCGCGGCGACCGGCTTGCCCGACGCGATGAAGTCACGGGCGAAGGCGACCGCCTCGGGCTGGGTCCGCAGGCTGTCCGGGTTGGCGACGCCGCCGGGCAGCACGAGCGCGTCGTAGTCGTCGACCGACGCGTCGGCCACCGTGACGTCGACGTCCCTCGTGTCGGCCTTGTCGAGGTGGTTGAACATCTGGACCGTGCCGGCCTCGGGGCTGACGACGACCGCCTCGTGGCCGGCGTCGGTCACCGCCTTCCACGGCTCGGTGAGCTCGACCTGCTCGATGCCCTCGCTCGCGACGAGAAAGGCGACCTTCTTGGACACGGGAACCTCCTGGGGTCGGGACGGGTCGTGCGGGACCTGTCGCTCGTACCCAGCCGCCGTTGGCGCGTACCCGGTGGTGGGGTACGTGCCTGTAGGTCGGGGAGCCCCGTGAGGAGGAGCGCATGAAGCTGAGCCAGACCGGCGACCTGTGGTGGAAGAGCGCGGTCGTGTACTGCGCCGACGTCCAGACGTTCAACGACTCGGACGGCGACGGACAGGGCGACCTGCGCGGCATGACCGACCGCATCGAGTACCTCGCCGACCTCGGCATCACCTGCCTCTGGCTCATGCCGCTCTATCCGACGGCGGGTCGCGACGACGGCTACGACATCACCGACTTTTTCGGGGTCGACCCGCACCTGGGTGACCACGGCGACTTCGTCGAGCTCGTCCGCACGGCCAACGCCGCCGGCATCCGCGTCATCGTCGACTTCGTCATGAACCACACGAGCGACCAGCATCCCTGGTTCAAGCAGGCCCGGCGCAGCACGGACGCCCCGTACCGCGACTACTACGTCTGGTCCTCGAAGAAACCGCCGTCGACGAGGAAGGAGGTCGTCTTCCCGGACGCCGAGGACAGCATCTGGGAGCTCGACGAGCGCACCGGCGAGTGGTACCTGCACCACTTCTACCGCACTCAGCCCGACCTCAACGTCGCGAACCCGGCTGTGCAGGAGGAGATCTCGAAGACGCTCGGGTTCTGGCTGCAGCTCGGCGTGGACGGCTTCCGCGTGGACGCCGTCCCCTTCCTCTTCGCTCGCGACGGCGTGCCCGGTGTCGAGGACGACGACGCCTTCGACCCCGACCGCTACCTCGGTGACGTCCGCGCGTTCGTCCAGCGCCGCAAGGGCGCCGCCGTCCTGCTCGGCGAGGTCAACCTGCCCTACGAGCAGCAGGTCACCTTCTTCGGCGGGCCCGACGGCGACGGGCTGACGATGCAGTTCGACTTCAACGGCATGCAACGGCTCTACCTGTCCCTCGCCCGGGGTGAGGCCGGCCCGCTCGCCTCGGCCCTGCGAGAGCGTCCCACCCTGGACGAGACCAGCCAGTGGGCCAACTTCGTCCGCAACCACGACGAGCTGACGCTCGACAAGCTGTCCGAGGAGGAGCGTCAGGAGGTGTTCGAGGCCTTCGGGGCCGAGGAGGAGATGCAGCTCTACGGCCGTGGGCTGCGGCGCCGGCTGCCCACGATGCTCGGCGGCGACCAGCGCCGCATCCGGCTCGTCTACTCGCTGATGTTCTCCCTGCCCGGCACGCCGGTGCTCTTCTACGGCGAGGAGATCGGCATGGGCGAGAACCTCGCCGTCCCCGGACGGCTCTCGGTGCGCACGCCGATGCAGTGGTCCACCCAGCCCAACGGGGGGTTCTCGAGCGCGCCGGCTCGTCGCCTCGCCCGCCCGCTGCCGGACGGGCTCTACGGACCCGAGCACGTCAACGCCGTCGAGCAGCGCAAGGACCCCGGCTCGCTGTGGTCCTTCGTGCGCCGGCTCGTGCGCACGTACCGGCAGATGCCGCAGCTCGGGTGGTCGACGGTCGAGGTGCTCGACCACGACCAGGCGGCGGTGCTCGCCCACGTCTGCCACCGCGACGACTGGCGGATGCTGGCCGTGCACAACCTCGGCCCCGACTCCTGCGTCGTCACCCTCACCGTCGAGGACCCGCCACCGGACGCCGTCCTGCGCGACGTCCTCGCGAACGACGCCGACGTCCCACTCCCTGCGGACGGACGCGTCGAGCTCCCGGTCGAGGGCTACTCCGGACGCTGGCTGCGGGTCCTGCGCCCGGGCGAGGAATGCTTCGTCTGAACCGGCCGGGGCCGCCCGCCCCCACTACGCTCGCCGCATGACCCAGGACCTCGTCGTCCCCCTCGCGCCGGGCGTGTGGCGCATCCCCCTGCTGCGCGACCTCGTCAACGGCTTCGCGTTCCGCGACGAGGACGGCCAGGTGACGCTCGTCGACATGGGCGTCCGGAGCAGCGGGCCCAAGGTGGTCGCCGCCCTCGGGGCGATCGGGTCCGGCCCCTCCGACGTGACGCGCCTGCTGCTGACCCACGCGCACCCGGACCACGCCGGTGGCGCGGCGCACGTCGCCGAGGCGACCGGACGCGGCTTCACCGTCCACACCGAGGATGCCCGGTTCGCGGCAGACGGGTCCTCGCCGCCCCGCGACCCCCGCTTCCTGCTCGGCCGCCTCTTCCAACGCTTCTCGCGCCCCGGCCGCGACTTCACACCGGTCGCGGTCGAGCACGAGATGCACGACGGCGAGGTGCTGCCGATCGCCGGGGGCCTGCGCGTCGCGCACACGCCCGGTCACTCACCCGGCCACGTCTCCCTGCTGCACGAGCCGACCGGCGTCCTCGTCACGGGGGACGCGATCTTCAACGTGCGCGGGCTCCGGTGGCCGATCAAGGCCTTCTGCACCGACTTCCGGATGACGCAGCAGACCGCCCACCGCCTCGCCGAGCTCGACTACGACGTGGCCGCGTTCACGCACGGCGCCGAGCTGCGTGAACGGCCGCGCGAGGCCATCCGCACCTTCCTGCTGCGGCACGCGCGCGCCTGACGCGACCTCGGACACCGCACCGGCTCGACGTCGGGCCGACGGTGTGGCGCTCGGTGCGAGGGGTACGACGCGCCCGTGACCACCTTCGGATACACCCTCATGACCGAGCAGAGCGGCCCCAAGGACCTCGTGCGCTGGGCGGTGGCTGCCGAGCAGGCCGGCTTCGACTTCGAGGTGTGCAGCGACCACTACTCGCCGTGGCTCACCGAGCAGGGCCACGCGCCGTACGCGTGGTCGGTGCTCGGCGCCGTCGCCCACGCCACCGAGCGGGTCGGGCTCATGACCTACGTGACGTGCCCGACGATCCGGTACCACCCCGCCGTCGTGGCCCAGAAGGCCGCGACCCTCCAGCTGCTGGCCGACGGGCGGTTCACGCTCGGCCTCGGCAGCGGCGAGAGCCTCAACGAGCACGTCGTCGGCGAGGGATGGCCCGGCGTCGTGACGCGCCAGGACATGCTGGCCGAGGCGATCGGCATCATCCGCGAGCTGCACACCGGCGAGCTCGTCACGCACCACGGCGAGTACTTCGACGTCGACTCCGCCCGCATCTGGGACTGCCCGGACGGCGGCGTGCCGATCGCGGTCGCCGTCAGCGGCGACCGGTCCATCGCGCGGCTCGCCCCGCACGCCGACCACCTCGTCGCGGTGCAGCCGGACGCGGAGACCATCTCGACGTGGAACGGGACCGAGGGCGCGCCCCGCATCGGCGACGGTGCCCGCGCGGTCGGCCAGGTCCCGGTCTGCTGGGACCCCGACGAGCGGACCGCGGTCGAGCGGGCGCACCGGCAGTTCCGGTGGTTCGGCGGCGGCTGGTCGGTCAACAGCGACCTGCCGACGCCGGCGGGCTTCCGCGGCGCCACCCAGTTCGTGCGCCCCGAGGACGTCGCCGCGTCGATCCCGTGCGGTCCCGACCTCGACCGCATCGTCGAGGCCGTCAGCCCCTACTGGGAGGCGGGGTTCACCGACATCGCGCTCGTCCAGGTCGGCGGCGACGCGCAGGAGGAGTTCCTGTCCGACGCGGCGGGCCCGCTGCTCGAGAAGCTGCGCGCGTCAGCCGGCTGACTCCCGCTCGGCGAGCAGACGCTCGCGGCGCTTGGTGATGTCCGCGCACTCGAGGCAGATCTCCTCCGGCACGAGGCCGACGCGCATGAGCCCGGAGAAGAGGATGCAGCCGACACAGATGCCGAAGACCGACTCGAGGAACGGGAAGACGACCATGACCGCGCCGATCGCGACGAGCCCGACGTGTGGCCCCGAGGACCCGGTCGCCGCCCCGAGGAGCCAGAGCGCGGTCGCGGCGAGCGTCATGACGGCGCCGATGCTCGCCGCGAACCGCTTCGGCGTGCCGGCCGTCGGCTGCTTGGCCGCCCGGACGGCGGGTCGGATCCACCGCCGGACGAGCTGCGCTGCCGGGCTGGCCTGCGGTCCGAGCGCTGCCCGCAGCGTGAAGTCGACGGCGAGGACGGCGTAGAGCCACCACTGCTGCGTCGACAGCGCGACGGCGCCGACGACGAGGACGACGGCGGCCACGAGCCGCACCGTCACGTCGTCGACGACCGCGGGGAAGCGCGAGGAACTCATGCCTGCATTATGACCTCCATAAGGCTGACTTATGCAAGCCGGTGGTCGGGATGCGACCCGGCCTCACCGCGTGGACGCGTGCTCCTTCGCCGGGGGCGTCACCCGTGCCCCAGCCGCGACGCCCGACCGCCGGGCGAGGGCGACGTGCTCGAGCAGGTGCAGGACGAGGTCGAGGCCGGTCTTGCACCCGACGAGCAGGGCGACCGCCCCCGCGTCGCGGGCGGTCGGCCCGTCCGGTCCTCCGAGGAGGAGCAGGCCGGCGAGGACCGTGACCTGCAGGAGAGCCGTCCGCGGGTACGGGACCGCCCCGACGCGGGCAGGGTCGGCGAAGGCTCGCTCGCGCCGGCCGAACCAGTTGAGCCCGACGGACAGGAGGTGGCTGAGCAGGATCACCCCCGAGGTGGCCACCCAGTCGAGCGGACCGCCCCGCAGGCCCGCCAGGACGGCGAGGACCACCGCAACCACGCCGTGGACCACGGTGAGGACCCCGAAGCGCAGGGCGAAGGTGACCGCGTCGGCCGGGTCGCCGCTGACCCACGTCTTGGCGGCGAGCCACCGTTCGAGGCCGGCGAGCCGCGGCCCGCGCGGAAAACGGGGCCGGCCCGCGGGTCCCGGCTGGCGGCCGACGGGCGAGGGGTGGCGCCGACGCGTCGAGGTCAGCAGCCTCACCGTCGTCGTGAACCAGACGACGACGGTCTCGAACCAGTACACGAGCAGCACGTCGCCCATCCCGAGGCGCCCCTCGAGCACAGCCCAGAGCGGCAGGAGGTTCGCGCCGACGAGGATCGCCGCGCTCAGCGTCCGGGCCAGCGGGGAGGGCAGGCGACGGCCCAGCCGGGCCATGAGCTCGACGCCGAGGATGCGCAGGAGGGCGGTCACGGGCGCCCATCGTGCCATGGGCCCGTGACCGCCACCTGTCGAGAGGGTGGACGGCAGGTCACGCCGAGCGGAGCACCCGCAGGGCGCACCACGCGCAGACGACGAAGAGGGCGGCGCCGACGCCGGCCACGACGTTGAGGCTCGTCGTGAAGGCGGTCTGTGCGGCGGTGACGAGCTCGCGGGCGGCGTCCGCGGGCAGCGTCGACGCCGCCTGGACGGCCCCGGCGAGGGAGTCGAGCGCCGACGCCGTGGCGCCCGACGCGTGCCCCGCGGCGTACGGGGCGAGCTCGTCGCGGTAGACGAACGTCGCGAGAGAGCCGAGGCCGGCCACCCCGATGGCGATCCCGAACTCGCCCGACGTCTCCGACATCGAGGCCACCGAGCCGGCCCGCTCCGGCGGTGCGGACTGCATCATCACGCCCATCGTCAGCGTCGAGGGCAGCATGATCCCGAACGACGCGAGGCACATCCCGAAGACGAGCAGCCCGAGCCCCCCAGCGGCACCGACCTGCGTGTACAGGGCGAGGCCGGCCGCGCACACGAGCAACCCGTACGCCATGCTGCGCGCGGTGCCGAGGCGCCGGGCCACGCGGGCCGAGGTCGACGAGCCGACGAGCAGCGCGAGGTTGGCCGGCAGCATCCACAGGCCGGCGCCGAGCGGCGACAGGCCGGCGACGAGCTGGAGCCACTGCGAACCGAGGAACGACACCCCGGCCATGACGACGCCGCCGACGAGCATGACGGCCAGCGCCACCGAGAACGCCCGGCTGCGGAAGAGCGCGAGGTCGACGAGCGGGTTGGCGATCCGGCGCTGGCGCTTGACGAACAGGACGCCCATGGCCAGGCCCGCGGTGATCGTCGTCGCGGCGAGCGAGACGCTGCCGCCGCGGGCGATCTCCTTGAAGCCGTGGATGACCGGCAGGATCGTCGCGAGCGACAGGACCGAGCTGAGCACGTCGACGCGGGCGCCCGCGTGACGCTCGGACTCGGGCAGGACGCGTCGGCCGACGAGGACGAGCAGCACCATGAACGGCACCCCGAGCAGGAACGCCGAACCCCACCAGAAGTGCTGGAGCAGGACACCGCCGACGAGCGGGCCGACGGCCATGCCGCCCATGAAGCACGAGTACCAGACGCCGATGGCCGTCATCATCTGCTTCTCGTCGTGGAAGATCGTCCGAACCAGGCCCATCGTCGAGGGCATCAGGGTCGCGCCCGCGATCCCGAGGACCGCCCGCCAGACGATGAGCTGGCCGGGCCTGCTCGCGTAGGCCGCGCAGGCGCTCGCGACGCCGAAGGCGACCGCGCCCACGAGCAGCAGCCGCTTGCGGCCGATGCGGTCGCCGACCGCACCCATCGTCACGAGGAAGCCGGCCAGGACGAAGCTGTAGATGTCGAGCATCCACAGCTGCTGGGTCGTGCTCGCGTGCAGGTCGGCGGACAGCTCCGGCAACGCGAGGTAGAGGACGCTGACGTCGAGCGACAGCAGCAGGGCGGTCAGCGCCAGCACGCCGAGGGCGAGCCACTGGCGGCGCGTCGGCGTGCTGGCGGAGGTGCTGGCCGTGGTGGTGGCCGTGGTGGTGGTCTGGGGCTCGGTGATCGTCGTCATGCCCTCACGTCGATCACCGAACCGTCATTTCGACACGGCCTGCGCCATCGGGGCCAGGCCGCACGATGTGGCGAAGCCCTCCGACTCGATGCCGAGCGCGATGTTCGAGCGGGTCGTGAGGTTGGCGAACCCGATCACCGTGGTCAGCTCGACGAGCCCCGCCGGGCCGAGCTCGCGAAGCAGGTGCGCGACGAGCTCCTCGGACGGCTCGGGCGGCGTCTGGCTCATCGCCTCCGCGTACTCCATGACCGAGCGCTCGAGCGGCGAGAACACGTCGGACTCGCGCCACCTCGGGATCTCGCGGGCCTTGTCGACGTCGAGGCCCTGGTTGTAGGCCATGAAGTAGTTGAAGTCGAGGCACCACGAGCAGCCGAGCATGGCGGCGACGGCCATGTGCGCGAAGGACTTGAGGCCCTCGTCGCACTCGTGCGCCTTCTGGATCTTCTGGCCCAGGCCCATCGTGGCCCGCAGCAGGGGCTGGTGGTGCCACATCACGCCGAGCGACTCGGGGACGCGGCCGAACAGCTTCATGCTGAACCGCTTGACGAGGGCGCCGTAGGGGCCGGTGATCTCCTTGGCGGGGATCCTGGTGGTCATCGTGTCCTCCTGTGGGTGGTGGGAACTCGTCCGTCGACAGGTGGACACGCGGCGGCGCAGATGTGTGACATCGGCCTGCACGACGCGTCGTCGGCACCACCGCCTACGCTCGGGGGATGGCCCTACACATCGGTGCGCACGTCGACCAGGAGGACCCGATCGCCGAGGCGAAGGCGCGGGGAGCCTCGCTCTCGCAGCTGTTCCTCGGCGACCCGCAGAGCTACAAGGGCCCGGTCGTCCGGTACGCCGGCGGCGCCGAGGCGCTCAAGGCCGACGCCGCGGCCGCGGGCATCGACCTCTGGGTGCACGCGCCGTACCCGATCAACGTCGCGAGCCTCAACAACCGCATCCGCATCCCGGGCCGCAAGCTGCTCCAGCAGCACCTCACGGCGGCCGCCGAGATCGGCGCCAAGGGCGTCATCGTGCACGGCGGGCACCTCGGCGCCGACGAGGACGCCGCGACGGGCTTCGACAACTGGCGCAAGTGCATCGACGGCCTCGACCTGCCGGTGCCGCTGCTCATCGAGAACACCGCGGGCGGCGACAACGCGATGGCGCGTCGGCTCGAGGCCATCGCCCGCCTCTGGGACGCCGTCGGGCAGGCCTCCGGCAGCGAGAACGTCGGCTTCTGCCTCGACACCTGCCACGCGCACGCCGGCGGCAACGACCTCGGCAGCGTCGTCGACCAGGTCCGCGCCATCACCGGCCGCATCGACCTCGTCCACGCCAACGACTCCCGCGACGAGTTCGACTCCGGGGCCGACCGGCACACGAACTTCGGCTCGGGTCACATCGACGGCGACGCGCTCGCCGACGTCGTCCGCGCCGCCGGCGCACCGGTCGTCTGCGAGACCCCGGGCGGTGTCGCGGGGCAGGCCGCCGACATCTCGTGGCTGCGCGACCGGGTCGGGTGACCGTTTCCTGACCCGAACCTGACCCGCGGGGGACCCGTCTGCCCGTACCGTGCTGGCTAGGACCGTCCTCGGGGGATCGTCCGGCGGCCGACCCGTCCCAGGAGGCTCCATGCGCAGGATCAGCTCACTCGTGGCCGGTGCCCTCGGCGCCGGCGCCCTCGTCCTCTCGCTCACGGCCGCCCCGGGGGCCACCGCCTCCGGCACCGGGCACGCCCCGACGCGCGGCACCCCGACGCCGCACCCGGCGGCGACGACGCCGGCCGAGCAGCAGCGGGTCCTCGCCTACTGGACGACCGCCCGCATGAAGAGCGCCATCCCCCGCGAGAACACGTACGTCGCGGCGAAGGGCAAGCCCGGCGGCGGCACGAGCGGCGCGCAGGCGGTGCAGGTGCCGGCCTCGCCGCTGTTCGGCAAGGTCTTCTTCACCGAGAAGGGCCTCAACTACGTCTGCTCCGGCACGGTGACCCAGAGCTCGAGCGGCTCGCTCGTCACGACCGCCGGCCACTGCGTCAACGAGGGCCCGGGCGCCTACGTCACCAACTTCGCCTTCGTGCCCCAGTACGAGAACGGCGTCCGTCCCTACGGGACGTTCACCGCGGCATCGCTCCTGACGACCGACGCCTGGCGCACCAGCGGTGACTTCAACCACGACATCGGCTTCGCCGTCATGAACCCGCTCGGCGGCAAGACCCTCTCGGCGACCGTCGGCGGCTCGTACCCGATCGCCTTCAACCTCGGCTACGGCCGCACCTTCGACGCGTACGGCTACCCGCAGGCCAGCCCCTACGACGGCCAGACGCTGTGGCGGTGCAGCGGCCCGACGACGATGGACACCCGCGGCTCCACCGACAACCGGCTGCCGTGCAGCATGACCGGCGGTTCGTCGGGCGGCGGCTGGATCACCGGTGGGCAGCTCAACTCGCTCAACTCGTTCGGCTACCGCGGCGAGAAGGACGTCATGTACGGGCCCTACTTCGGCACCGTCGAGCAGAGCCTCTACACGCAGGTCGACTGAGGGGCGGGGCGGCCCCGCCTGACGCGCCGCACCGGTCGCGTCAGGCGTGGTCGCCCGCTCACACCCGGACGGCTGCGAGACTCCTGGCGTGGCACCCCCCGACCGACCTGCCGACCCACCTCCCGACGGTGAGTCGCTCGTCGCCCTCCGCGGCGCCGACGTCCTCGTGCGCACGTGGTCCCGACGGACCTCCGCGGCGGCCCCGGCGGCGGCCCCGACGGCGGCCCCGGCGGCGGCCCCACCCGTGCTGCTGCTCCACGCCACCGGTGAGTCCTCGCTCGACTGGGCCCGCGTGGCCCCCGACCTGCGGACCGACCGGACCGTCGTCGCGCCGGACGCCCGCGGCCACGGCGGCAGCAGCCGTCCGGGCTCCTACCGCCTCGAGGAGATGGCCGCCGACGCGGTCGCCGTCGCCGGCACCGTCCCGGCCCTCGCCGATGCCGACGCCTACGACGTCGTCGGGCACTCCATGGGCGGCCTCGTCGCGCTCCTCGTCGCGGCCACCGAACCCCGACGCGTCCGTCGGCTCGTCCTCGAGGACGCCCCCCTGCCGTACCCGCGCACCCCGAACCCGCCGGCCCGGCCGGACACGGACCCCGGGTTCGACTGGCAGATGGTCCTGCAGGTGCGGGCGCAGATCGACGACCCCGACCCGGGGTGGGCCGACGTGGCGCGCTCGGTCCGCTGCCCCGCGCTCGTCGTGTGGGGCGGGCCGTCGAGCCCGATGCCGGCCGAGCACGTCGCCGAGCTGGCCCGGACCCTGCCCGCCGGGCGTCTGGTGCGCGTGGACGGCGGCCACCTCGTCCACCCCACCGACCCCGACGGCTTCCTCGCCGCCGTGCGACCGTTCCTCGCCGCGGACTGACCCCGCTCCGCACGGGCGGCCGGCCCGCCGACGGGCCGTGGCCGTCGACGGGCCGGTCGGTCCGACGTGCTGGGCCGGTCGCGTCAGCGCACCGTGACCGTCAGCGTCCCCAGGACGTCGGAGCGGGAGTCGGACACGAGCACCCGCACCCGGTAGGTGCCGGCCGTGGCCCACGTGTGCTTCCCGCTGATCGTGGCGACGCCGTCGGCACCCGGTGCCGAGACCGTGGCGTCCTCCGTGACGGTCCCGTCGCCCCACTGGACGCGGGCCGTGTACCGGCCGTCCGGCACACCGCCGCCCACCGAGCCGAGCGCGACGTCGGTGGCCGCACCCGCCGAGGCCGACACGTCGGCACCCGGCTTCACCTGCATCGCCGAACCGTTGTCCGCCACGGCGAACACGTGGATCCGGCCGGCCGTGGCCGGGTCACCGGTCTGCGTCGGCAGCGTGACGGACCGGACCGTCTTGCCCGACGGGATGTCGAGCGGGGCGGTCGCGAACAGCGTGGCGTGGCAGCTGTCCGTGCTCGTGCCGTTGAGGCGGTAGGCCATCTGGATCGCGACGACGTTGCCGAACCGGGGCGAGCCGCACCAGTCGCCGTACTGCACCGGGTAGCTCGTGGTCGAGCCGTCGGTGAAGCGCACCGTCGCGGTGGTGTCCTGGTCCCTCTGCGTCGCGGTGCCGATGAGGGACAGCTTCGTCGCACCCGGCGCGAGCGAGACCTCGAGGGTCTGCCCGGCGCCCGTCGCGTTGTCCTTCTGGCCCACCGGGATGCCCGGCATCGAGAACCTCAGGTCCGTCCCCGGGACGGTGAGCAGCGTGCCGGGCACACCGCCCGCCGCCGCGAGCGCCTCACGGGACAGGCCCGCCCGGTCGCCGTCGCACGGGACGGAGTCGCCGACGTTGCCGAAGCAGACCGAGTCGAACCCGGCCGCGTACGAGGGCACCGACGCCGTGTGGACCGTGGCGCCGCCGAGGGCGGAGCCGCTGTCGTTCGCCGTCGTCACCGTGACCTTCGGCTGGTAGTAGCCCGGCTCGGCCCACGTGTGGCTGCCGCGGACCGTGAAGGACCCGAGGTCGCCGGCCGTGATGGTGCCGTCCGAGCTCGAGCCGTCACCCCAGGCGATGGTCGCCGTGGCGGTGGCCGACGGGTCCTGGCCCTGGCCGACGCCACCGGAGAAGGTGCCGACGGTGCCGGTCCACGCGGTGTCCTCGGACGTCTCGAACGCCGGACCGGCGGTGACCTTGATGCCGGTGTTCTCCGCCTTCGAGCCGTCGGTGAGGAGCTCGACCTCCGAGAGGTTCGGCGCCGCCGCCCCCTTCGTCGCCGTGACGACGAGACGGTAGGAGGTGTAGGTGCCGGTGTCGGCCAGCCGGAACGGACGCGTCTGCACCCGCCACGGGAAGGACTGGTCGGTGCGCGTGTCGAGCGTGCGCCACGTCGTGCCGCCGTCCTTGGATCCCTCGACGCGCCACGCGGACGGGTCGCCCGCGGCCGGGCCGGAGGTGATCGTGTACCACGTGGCCCGCTGCCCGACGCCCGACAGGTCGAACGTGACGGTCGGCGTGGCCGAGGCGAACGCGGCAGAGGTGCGCGACGTGTCGTCGAAGAGCTTCGCGGCCTCGGCACCGTCCGCGAGCCCGGTTGCCGACGCGGTGCCACGACCCGGACCGGTCATGTCGCGCAGTGGCTTCGGGGCCTCGGTGCCCGTCGTCAGCGACGTCGGGGCGTCCTGGGCCCGGGCGCCGAAGTCCGACGGCGCGGATCCCATCGCGAAGTCGAGCCGCGTCGGACCGGCCAGCTGCGACTGGTCGACCGAGACCGACTTCTGCTTCTGGCCGTCGACGGTCAGGCCCTGGACGTAGAGGTTCTTCTCCGAGTTGCCCGGGGCGTTGACGACGAGGTCGCCCTGCGTGCGGTGCACCGTGACCTGCGAGAACTTCGGCGAGCCGACGGCCCACTGGGACGAGCCGACCTGCAGGGGGTAGAGGCCGAGCGAGGACAGGACGTACCACGCCGACATCTCGCCGTTGTCCTCGTCGCCGGGGTAGCCCTGGCCGGTCTCGGTGCCGACGTAGAGACGGCGCAGGATCTCGCGGACCTTCTCGGCCGTCTTGTACTGCTGGCCGGTCCAGTCGTACATGTACGCGATGTGGTGCGAGACCTGGTTGGACTGGCCGAGCTGGCCCATCCGGACGTCCCGTGCCTCGAGCATCTCGTGGATCGTGCCGCCGTACCCGCCGGGCTTCGTCGCGGTCTCCGGCGTCGCGAAGAACGTGTCGAGCTTCTTCGCGAGGGCGTCGCGACCGCCGTAGAGGTTCGCCAGACCGTTGCCGTCCTGCGGTGCGTGGAAGGCGAAGTTCCAGCCGTTCGTCTCCGTGTAGTCGCCGCCCCAGGCCTCGGGGTCGAAGGTCGCCGGGAAGCTGCCGTCGGGCCCCCGGCCCTGGAAGAACCCGACCTTCGGGTTGAAGGCGTTGACGTAGTGCGTGGCCCGCTCGAGGAAGTACTGCGACTCCTCCTTCAGCTGCGCGCGGCGGTCGGCCGGGGTGGCCGGGTCCGTGGCCAGCTTGGCCGCCATGTTGCCGATGCCGAAGTCGTTGACCAGGCCCTCGAGACCCCACGAGACCGACTCGCCGGTGCTCGTGCTCGTGTAGCCGAGGAAGATCGAGGTGTCGAGGCCCTTGCGGCCCACGGCGCTCGAGGTCGGCAGGACGGTCGCGTTCTTCAGCGCGGCGTCGTAGGTGCCGAGCGGGTCGGGCAGCTTGACGCCCTTGACGTACGCGTCGGCGAAGGCGACGTCCGAGCTGGTGCCGGTCATGAGGTCCGCGTAGCCCGGCGAGCTCCACCGGGCGACCCAGCCGCCGTCGCGGTACTGCTGGACGAAGCCGTCGGCGATCTCGGCCGCCACCTCCGGATAGAGGAGGCTGTAGGCCGGCCACACGGTCCGGTAGGTGTCCCAGAAGCCGTTGTTGACGTAGACCCTGCCGTCCTTGACGGCGGCGTTGGTCGTCGTCGCGGTGGCCGAACCGGACTTGGCCGCAACGGGGCTCGCGTACCGGTACCGGGGTGCCGTTGCAGTGCCGGTGTTCTCGAACTGGCTGTTCGGGTAGAGGTTGAGCCGGTAGAGGTTCGAGTAGAGCGTCGTGCGTTGCGTGTCGGCGTCCGTGTCGGCGTTGGTCTCGACGCCCACGACGCCGAGCCGGTCGTTCCACGCCGTGTTCGCGGCCGCGTGGACGGCGTCGAAGTCGCGGGCGGCCAGCTCGAGCGCGTGGTTGCGCCTCGCCTGGTCGAGCGAGATGAACGACGTGGCCAGCTTGAGAACGACGGTCTTGTCCGTGCTCGTGTCGAAGGAGGCGTAGCGCGTGCCGGCGTGCCCGTTCGGGGCGGTGCCTGCGGCGGTCGCGGGCCGGTCGAAGGTGCCGTAGACGAACATGCGGCTGCGGCCGGCGGACAGGCCGCTGCCGTTGTCGACCCAGCCGGTCACCGTGCCGGCCGCGGCGTCGACGGTGAACGTGCCGTTGTCGTCGACGGTGTCGAGGACGAGGCTGCCCTTGGCCGTGCCGGACGGGAAGGTGAACCGGTAGACGCCGCCGTGGTCGGCCGGCGTCATCTCCGCCACGAGGCCGCCCTGGAGCACGGCCTTGTAGTAGTCCGGCCGGGCCACCTCGGTCCGGTGGTCGAAGGTGAGGGAGCGACCGGACGCGCTGCCCGTCGGGATACCGGTCGTCGCCGACGGCATGACCGAGAGCTGGTTGCGGTCACCCATCCACGGGCTGGGCTCGTGCGAGATCGCCAAGCCCTGCATCACCGGCAGGTTCGAGGCGTTGTTGGCCGACTGGTAGTAGTACTCCCACGACTGCGAGTTCGCGTTGGTCACGGGGATGAAGAACGTGAACCCGTTGGGCAGCGCGCTGATCGGCAGGTTGTTGCCGCGCGAGAAGCTGCCCGACGCGTTGGTGCCCCGACGCGTGTCGACGAAGTTCGTCAGGTCGGACGCGTCGACCGCGGCCGGGTGGGCCGCGACGTCGAGGTCGTCGATCCAGCCGCCGAAGCGGGTGTCCTTCTTCGCCGTGTCGTTGTCGTAGCCGACGAGGATGCGGTCGATGGTCTTGCCGGCGGCGACCCTGCCGACGTCGACCGACACCGAGTTCCACTGGTTGGCGTAGAGGATCTTGCCCCTGCCCTGGCCGTTCGGGCTCGCCGCGACACCGTTGGCGTCGGTGGCCTCCAGGTCGGACAGGTACGTCCCGTCGGTGAAGCGCAGGTCGAGCGCGCTGTACGTCGACGGGTAGCTGAGGTCGCCCGCGACCATGTCGGGGAAGACCTTGTAGGACAGGCGAGTTGCGGGGTTGACGGGAAGGTCGACGTCGAAGAGGCGGTTCCAGGCGTAGCCGCGACCGTCGGCGGTGTGGCCACCGGAGTAGCGCAGCGCCCTGACGCCGGTCCAGCCGACGAGGGGCTTGATGTTGAAGCCGGAGATCGGCCCCGAGCCGACCTTCGTCACCATCGGCGTCGCCGGACCCGTGCCGGTCGAACCGTCGGAGATGTCCCAGTCGGCCAGCTGCACGATGCCGCCCGAGTGCACGGCGGTCACGTCGAGCCGGTAGTACGCGTAGCTGCGCGGGGTCGCCACCGAGAAGGTCTGCGTCGCGAACCGGCCCGAGAAGTCGATGCCGGTGCGCCGGTCGAGGTCGGTCCACGTCGTGCCGTCGGCCGAGCCCTGGAGCGTGAAGTCCTTCGGGTCGCGCTCGGGAGCGTCGTTGGCCGACGTCAGCGAGTAGCGGACCACCGTGGCCGGCGACGCGAGCTGGTAGCGGACCCAGCCGCTCGGGGCGAAGGCGAGCCACTTCGTGTCGGGGTTGGCGTCGGCGAGGTTCGCCGCCACCTCACCCGGCGAGTTCTCGGCACTGGCCGTGACGGCCGTGACCTGCCCGAGCAGGCTGCCGTCGACGCTGACCGTGCCGGTGACGTTCTTCTGCCGGGGCCCGTCGGGACCCACCTCGACCGTCGAGAACGCCGGCTGGGGGTCGCCGGCCTCGAAGGAGGTCGTGAAGCTGCCTGTGGTGTCGGCGGGGGCCGCCGCTGCGCGGGGCGGTCCGGCGACGGCCCCCATCGTCGAGCTGACCAGGAGCGCCATGGCGACGGCGCCTCTCTGGATCCCAGGTGTCAAACCCATCGGTTCCTCCGTGCTCGTCCTTGAGCTGAGCGGTGCAAGACCCCGCGAGACTTGCCCCGGGGGACGAGTGTCGTCAACGGTGCAGACCGTTCTTGTCCGGCCGGGACAGCCAATCGGACAGGAACCGCCCGACCGCCCCCTCTTTCGGCCCCATCCCGTTGCCCGGGCTCCGCTGCATCTGCTCAGATGGCGGCATGACAGCGTTGTCTGACCACCGGACAGTCACTCGCCCCACCATGGCGGACGTGGCGGCCGAGGCGCACGTCTCGGTCAAGACGGTGTCACGCGTCGTCAACCACGAGCCCGGGGTACGGCCGGACACCGCCGAGCGCGTCCGCGCCGTCATCGAACGGCTCGGCTTCCGACGCCACGACGGCGCGCGTCTCATCCGCCAGGGGCGCACCTTCACCATCGGGCTCGTCGTCGAGGACCTCGCCAACCCGTTCTACTCGCTGGTCGGGGCCGCCGTGGAGCGTGAGGCGCGGATCCGCCAGCACCAGCTCATCACCGCCTCGGCCGAGGGCTCGCCGAGCCGCGAGCGCGCCGCCCTGGAGGCCCTCATCGCCCGACGCGTCGACGGCATCGTCGTCGTGCCGGCGAGCGAGGCGGCCTCGGCCGACCCCGAGATCGACGCGAGCGGCACCCCCATCGTCTACATGGACCGCCCCGTCCGCGGCACCCCGCGCGACACCGTCCTCAGCGACAACCAGGGCGGCGTCCGCAGCGCCATCGAGCACCTCGTCGCCCACGGGCACCGGCACATCGCCTTCCTCGGCGACGACCCGGGCTTCTGGACCGCCCGCCAGCGTCGCGAGTCCTTCGTCGCCACGCAGGAGGCGCTCGGCCTGCCCGGTCCCGCGCGCGTCGTCATGGGCCCCCACTCGGTGGCGTCCGTCCGCGATGTCCTGACGCGGTGGAGTGCGGGCCCGGAGCCGATCACCGCGCTCATCACCGGCAACAACCGCATCACCCTCGCGGCACTCTTCGCGGTCCGGGACCTGCACGCCGACCTCTCGCTCGTCGGCTACGACGACTTCGAGCTCGCCGAGCTCATCGACCCGCCCGTGACGGTGGTCCACCAGGACCCGGCCGCCATGGGCCAGAAGGCGGCCCAGCAGCTGTTCGCCCGGCTGCTCGGCGACGAGTCCCCACCGCAGACCGTCGTCATGCCGACGCGTCTGATCGTCCGCGCGTCCGGCGTCCGCCGCGACGGCAACCGAGGAACCCACCGATGACCACCACCCAGCACCTCCGGCCGAGGCACCTGCCCGTCAACACGCCGCACCGGTTCTACCGCGGCGGCGAGCGCATCCTCGCCTTCCGTCGTCTCCCCGTGCCCGACGGCTTCGACGGCCACCGCCCGGAGGACTGGCTGGCCTCGACGACGCGCCTGTTCGCCGAGGGTGGCGGCGGCGTCACGCGGCTCGACGACGGCGCCGACCTGCCGAGCCTGCTCGAGGCCGATCCGCAGGAGTGGCTCGGCGCGGGGCACGTCGCGGCGTACGGCGTCGTGCCCGGCCTGCTGACCAAGCTGCTCGACAGCGGGGAGCGCCTGCCGGTCCACTCGCACCCGGACCGCGCCTTCGCCAAGGCCCACCTGCACTGCGACAACGGCAAGACCGAGGCCTGGATCGTCCTCGACGCCGAGCCCGGGGCCCGCGTGTGGCTCGGGTTCCGCGACGAGGTCTCCCCCGAGCGGCTCGCCGAGCTCGTCGAGGCCCAGGACGAGCAGCTGCTGGCCGCCCTCAACCCGCTCGAGGTGCGCCGCGGCGACGCGATCCTCGTGCCCGCGGGGCAGCCGCACGTCATCGGCGAGGGGGTCCTCGTCCTCGAGCTGCAGGAACCCACCGACCTGTCGGTCATGCTCGAGCACGAACGCTTCGGCCTCGAGGAGGAGCACGCCTTCCTCGGCCTCGAGCGCGGGCTCGCGCTGCAGAGCGTCGACCGGGGGCCCCTGGGCCCCGAGGCCCTCGCCGGCCTGCGACGACGGTGGTCCGACGTGGCCGGCGCCGGCGGCGCGCTCCCCGAGCAGGCCGACACCTTCTTCCGGGCGCAGGTCGTCCGGCCGACCGGCTCCGAGCCGGTCACCGTCGAGGCGGCGTTCGCCGTCACCGTCGTCGTCGACGGCCACGGGACCCTCGTGACCGGCGCCGACGACGGCGGCGGCGCATCGATGGACATCAGCAGGGGAGATGTCCTCCTCGTCCCCCACGGCACGGGCCGCGTCCGCGTCGAGGGTGACGTCACCGTCATCCGGTGCATGCCGCCGGACGGCACTCCCGCCGCCTGACCGCGGCACCACAACGGGCCGGACCCGGAGGGGGCACCGGCAACGTACCGAGCGTCCGGACCACCAACCGGTCGGGGCGTCGGAACCAACAAGGAGGATCAATGCGCAACAGGGCTGTTGCAGCCGTCGCGATGGCGGGGGTCATGGCCGTCGCCCTCGCCGCCTGCGGGTCGGGCGCGACGAACGACACCGGCGGCGCCGGGTCCGGCGGTGGCGGCGCGAGCACGTCGCTCGCGACCAAGGCCGGCGGTGCCGGAGGTGACGTCGGCGTGTTCACGTGGTGGGCGGCCGGCTCGGAGAAGAAGGGCCTCGACGCGCTCGAGGCGCTCTTCAAGGAGAAGTACCCCAACGACAAGTTCGTCAACCTGGCCGTCGCCGGTGGCGCGGGCTCGAACGCGAAGGCCAAGCTCGCGTCCGACCTGCAGAACAACCAGCCGCCGGACTCGTTCCAGGGCCACGCCGGCGCCGAGCTGGCCGACTACATCGACGCCGACCAGATCGAGCCGGTCAACGACGTCATCACGGCGCTCGGTGGCGAGTCGGTCTTCCCGAAGAACCTGCTCGACCGGCTCACTGTCGACGGCAAGATCTACTCCGTGCCCTCGAACATCCACCGGGCCAACGTCGTGTGGGCCAACGTCGCGGTGCTGAAGAAGGCCGGCGTCAACCAGCCGCCGAAGGACATCAAGTCCTGGATCGCCGACATGGACAAGGTCAAGGCCTCGGGCGTCTCGACGCCGCTGTCGGTCTCGGGCACGTGGACCCAGGTCCAGCTGTTCGAGAACGTCCTCATCGCCGACCTCGGCGCGGACAAGTACAACGGCCTGTTCACCGGCGACACCAAGTGGGACTCGGCGGAGGTCAAGGCGGCAGCGGCCGACTACAAGAAGCTGCTGACGTACACGAACACGGCCTCCGACGGTGACGACTGGCCGGTCGCCACCGACATGGTCATCGACGGCAAGGCCGCCTACAACGTCATGGGCGACTGGGCCGTGGCGGAGTTCGCGGACAAGGGCAAGAAGCAGGACCAGGACTGGACGTGGTTCCCGACCCCGGGAACCGACGGCGTCTTCGACTTCCTCGCCGACTCCTTCACGCTCCCCAAGGGCGCGAAGAACCCCGGCGGCACGAAGGACTGGCTCATGCTCATCGGCTCGGCCGAGGGCCAGAAGGCCTTCAACCTGGCCAAGGGCTCGATCCCGGCGCGCACCGACGTGCCCAAGGACGGCTTCCCGCCGTACCAGCAGGCCGCGATGGACGCCTTCAAGTCCAACACCATCGTCTCGTCGATCGCGCACGGCGCCGCCGTGTCGCTCGCGTGGAACGCGGACATCAGCACCGCGATCAGCAAGTTCTACGGGAGCCGGGACGACGCGACCCTCGTGAGCGACCTGGCGGCCGCCGCGAAGAAGAACCTCGGCTGACGCCGCACCCGTGCTCGTCGCCGGTGCGGCCGGCGCGGGTCGCCCTCCCCTCGGGGCGGGTGCCCGCGCCGGCCGGCCGGCCACCTCCAGCGCCCCACCCTTCCCAGCAAGGACCTTCCATGCGCAAGACCAAGGACTGGCTGCCGGGGTTCCTCCTCGTGCTGCCGTCGATCATCCTCGTCGGGGTCTTCGTCTACTGGCTCATCGGTCGCAACGTCGCGACGTCGCTGGACCGGACGGTGACCCGAGCCAGCAAGCGCGTCACCAACCCGGGTGGCCTCGAGAACTACTCGAAGCTGCTCGGCAGTGACGACTACAAGCACGCCCTGTTCAACCTGCTCGTCCTGACCGTCGTCTTCGTCGCCGGCACCATGCTCTTCGGCCTCCTGTGGGCCGTGCTCCTCGAGAAGGGTGTGCGCGCCGAGGGCATCTTCCGGTCGGTGTACCTGCTGCCGATGGCGATCTCGTTCATCGCGGCCGGCGTCGTGTGGCGCTGGCTGCTCTCGCCCGGCAAGGGCGACCAGGCCGTGGGCCTCAACCAGCTGCTCGCGATGCTCGGGCTCGAACGGTTCCAGAGCGCGTGGTGGCAGTCCTCCAGCGCGTTCTCGATGGCGGCGATGGCGATCCCGGCCATCTGGCAGCTGTCCGGGTACGTCATGGCCCTGTTCCTCGCCGGCTTCCGCGGCATCAGCGAGGACCAGCGCGAGGCCGCCCGCATCGACGGCGCCAGCGAGTGGAAGCTCTACCGCCACGTGCTGTTCCCGCAGCTGTCGCCGATCGCGCTGTCGGCGCTCATCATCATCGGCCACATGTCGATGAAGATGTTCGACCTCATCTACGCCATCGCGGGCCAGAACTCGTACAAGGCCTCGGTGCCGGCCACGATGATGTGGACCCAGATGTTCCAGCAGAACAACCCGACCGCCGCCGCGGTCAACGCCACGATCCTGCTGCTGCTCGTCGCCGTCGTCGTCGTGCCCTACCTCATCTACACGAACAAGACGGAGAAGGAGACGCGGGGATGACCGCCACGACGAACGAGATCGCGCCGGCCCCTCCCGGCGCACGCGGTGGCACCGTCGGTGAACCCATCCCGTCACGACGCTCGACGGGCCGGGCGCCCGGGACCGAGGGCACGGCGTGGGGGCGGACCGTCCGCTACGGCCTGCTGCTGCTGTTCCTCATCGCGATCCTGCTGCCGCTGTACGTGCTGCTCGTCACGAGCTTCAAGCGCAGCGCGGACGTCACGGCCAGCCAGGCGTGGTCGCTGCCGACGACCCTGTCGGTCGAGGGCTGGTCCTCGGCGTGGGCGGCCCTGTCGCCGCCGCTGTTCCGCTCCGTCATCCTCGCCGTGTCGGTCGCCGTGCTGTCCTCGGCCCTCGGCTCGGTCAACGGGTTCGTCTTCTCCAAGTGGCGCTTCCCGGGTGCGACCGTCGTCTTCACGCTGTTCCTGTTCGGGATGTTCATCCCCTACCAGGCGGTCATGATCCCGCTGCAGGGCATGCTCCTCGACGTGCAGGCCACGCCGGGCTTCTCCTGGTTCGACGGCATCGCCAAGCTCATCGCCGTCCACGTCATCTTCGGCATCCCGATCTGCACGCTCATCTTCCGCAACTACTACGCGACGGCCCTGCCGAGCGAGATCCTCGAGGCGGCCAAGGTCGACGGCGCGGGCCTGTTCCGCACGTTCTTCTCGGTCGTCCTGCCGATCTCGGTGCCCGGCTTCGTCGTGACGATGATCTGGCAGTTCACCTCGGCGTGGAACGACTTCCTCTTCGCGCTGTTCCTCACCAACCGCAACAACGGCCCGGTGACCTACGCGCTCAACGAGCTCGCCGGTGGCCAGAACCCGAGCTACCCGCAGATCATGGCCGGCGTGCTCCTCGCGTCGCTGCCCACCCTGCTCGTCTACATCCTGCTCGGCCGGTACTTCATCGGCGGCCTCATGAGCGGCTCGGTCAAGTAGGAGCACCACCGTCCCCCGACCCGGCGAGAACGGCGCGGCCCCCGAGGGGACCGCGCCGTTCGACGTCCGTAACGGGCGTGCCCGGCGTGCCGCGTGCGCGTCAGTCCTTGGTGCGGCGGGCGTAGGCGCGGATCGCGAGGGGCGCGACGACGGCCGTGATGAGCAGTGACCACCCGACCGAAACGACGACGGCGTGCTGCAGGGGCCACGACGCGCTCGGCGGCGCCGGCGGGACGTTGCCCCACAGCTCGCGCATCGCCTGCACGAGCGAGCTGATCGGGTTCCACTCGGCCACCGAGCGAAGCCACGGCACCATCGCCTCGGTCGGGGCGAAGGTGTTGGCCAGGAACGTGATCGGGAACATCGTCGTGAACATGAGACCGTTGACGGCCTCGACCGAGCGCATCGCCGAGCCGACGAGGATGCCGATCCAGATCATCGAGAACCCGAAGAGCAGCAGCAGCGCGAAGGCGAGCACGGCGTGCCCCACCCCGTCGCGGATGCGCCAGCCGATGACGAGCCCCGTCATCGACATGACGAAGATGCCGATGCTCGAGTGGATGATGCCGTAGACGCTGCGCCCGACGAGCACCGAGGCGCGTGAGATCGGCAGCGACCGGAACCGGTCGATGATGCCCTTCTCGAGGTCCATGTTGAGGCCGTTGGCGACGATGAACGAGGAGAAGGCCATCGTCTGCGCCATGATCCCGGGCAGCAGCCACTCGCGGTAGGACCCGCTGTCGGTGCGGATCGAGCCGCCGAAGACGAACGCGAACAGCACGACGAACATGATCGGCTGGATCGTGACGTCGGTGAGCATCTCGGGCTGGCGCCTCGTGTGCTTGAGGTTGCGCCAGACCATCATCCGGACCTGGTGCGCGAGGCCGGGCGGATGCAGCCGCGGCACGGCCGCCCGGGAGGGCAGGGTCGTCGTCGTGGTGGTGGACGACTGGGTCACAGCGGTTCCCCCTTCTCGGCGGTCGGGCCGCCGTCGGCGTCGGCATCGGCGTCGGCGTCCTGCTCGGCGCGATGGCCGGTGAGGCGCAGGAAGACGTCGTCGAGGCTCGGGCGCTTGAGACCGAGGTCGTCGAGGACGATCTGGCTGCGGTCGAACAGGGCCGCGACCCGCGTCATGTCGGCCAGGCCCTCGGCCGGTGCCGTGAGCTGCCGCGCGGCGGCGTCGACGTGCACCTCGCTGACGTGCGAGGCGAGCAGGGCGCGTGCCTCCTCGAGCTGGTCGGCGTGCGACACGGTCAGGACGATGGCCGCCTGGCCGGACTGGTCCTTGAGCTCGAGCGGCGTGCCCTCGGCGATGACGCGGCCGTGGTCGATGACCACGATGCGGTCGGCGAGCTGGTCGGCCTCCTCGAGGTACTGGGTGGTGAGCAGCAGCGTCGTGCCGTCGGCGACGAGGCCGCGCAGGACCTCCCACAGCTCGACGCGGCTGCGCGGGTCGAGGCCGGTCGTGGGCTCGTCCAGGAAGAGCACCGGCGGCGCGGCGATGAGGCTGACGGCGAGGTCGAGGCGGCGTCGCATGCCGCCGCTGTACTCCTTGACGACCTTGTCGCCGGCGTCGGAGAGCGAGAACCGCTCGAGCAGCTCGTCGGACAGGCGCCGCACGTCCGGGCGGCCGAGGCCGTAGAGCGAACCGATGAGCCGCAGGTTCTCGCGGCCGGTCAGCATCTCGTCGACGGTGGCGGCCTGGCCGGTCAGGCCCATGCTGCGGCGGACGGCCTCGGGCTCGGTGCGCACGTCGTGGCCGGCGACCCGGGCGGTGCCGCTCGTCGGGGCGGTCAGGGTCGTCATCATGCGGACCGTGGTGGTCTTGCCGGCCCCGTTGGGGCCGAGCAGACCCAGGACGGTGCCCTGCGGAACGGTGAAGGAGACGTCGTCGACGGCGGTCATGTCGTCGAAGCGCTTGACGAGGTGCTCGGCCTCGATGGCCGGAGCCCCGCTGTGGTGGGAGGGGCGAGGTGGACGGTCGGTGTCGGCGAGGGTCATGTGAGGGGCTCCCGAGTGGTTGGTGAGGGGACCGACGGTAGGCCCCGACACCGACAGCCTAGGGCGGGAGTGGACGGCGTCAACATGTTTCCTGCCGACCGCTGCCCACCCCTGCCGACCGCCGTTTCGCCGTAGGCGTACGTCGAGCGCTCGGTCCCGGGCGGCTACGGATGCGACGCTGGCAGCAGGCGTCGCCGCCACGGCACCGACGACAGGAGACCGCGATGACCACACGACCCGGACGACCCGGACGACCCGCACGGCCCGTCGCCGGCGCCCGTCCCAGCGACGCGGCCACCACCGGCCCCGGCCGGCCCCGCCCACGTCGCCGCACGCCCCTGCTGCGCGACGTCTACGGCGGCCTCATCCGCGGCCTGCGCCTCCGGCAGGGTCGGACCCTGGCCGAGGTGGCGGGTGAGGCCGGCATCTCGGTCGCCTACCTCTCCGAGGTCGAGCGCGGCCTCAAGGAACCCTCCTCGGAGGTCCTCGACGCCGTGTGCCGCGCCCTCGGCTCGAGCATCACCCACCTCATCGGGGCGGCGCACCGGCAGCTGCTCGACCTCACCGCCGAGACGACCGTGGCGCCGGTCCTCGACCTCACCAACCGCATCGAGCACCAGCGCGCCGACGCCGCGCCGCTGGCGCCGGCGCGTCCCCCGGCCACCGGCGCCCGGGCCTCGTTCGTCCTCGCGTCCTGAGCCCCCGGCGCGGCCGGCCCGCTCGCCGGTCGGGTCAGCCCGCCGGTGCCAGGCGGGCCTCCTCGGCCCGTTCGACGACGCCGTCGACGAGGCCGAACTCGACGGCCTCGGTCGCGGTGAGCACCTTGTCGCGGTCGGTGTCGACGCGCAGCTGCTCGACGGACCGGCCGGTGTGCCGGCTCAGCACGTCCTCCACCTGCGAGCGGACGCGGAGCAGCTCGTCGGCCTGCAGCGCGAGGTCGCTGACCGTCCCCTGCCCCCCGGCGGAGGGCTGGTGCAGCAGGACCCTCGAGTGCTTGAGGGCGAACCGGCGACCCGGCTCGCCCGCGGCGAGGAGGACGGCCGCCGCCGAGGCGGCCTGGCCGAGGCAGTACGTCGCGACCGGCGTCGGCACGAACTGCATCGTGTCGTAGATGGCCATGAGCGAGGTGAACGAGCCCCCGGGGCTGTTGATGTAGAGCGCGGTCTCGCGCTCGGGGGCGACGTCCGCGAGGTGGAGCAGCTGGGCCATGACGACGTTGGCGACGCCGTCGTCGATCTCGGTGCCCACGAAGATGATCCGCTCCTGGAGCAGCCGGCTGTAGATGTCGAAGCTGCGCTCGCCGGCCGGGGTGCGCTCGACGACGTAGGGGATCGTGTAGCTGCTCATCGCAGGCCCACCTTCCGCTCCACGCCCTGGGGCCGGACGTCGGACAGCGAGGCGACGACGTGGTCGACGATGCCGTACGCGGCGGCCTCCTCGGCGCTGAACCACCGGTCGCGCTCGCTGTCGTGGGTGATCTGCTCGACGCTCTGGCCGGTGTGCTCGGCCTGCAGCTCGTTGACGCGGCGCTTGACGGCCTTGAGGTTGTTGGCCTGCACCTCGACGTCGGCCGCGGTGCCCTGGATGCCGGCCGACGGCTGGTGCATCATGACCCGCGCGTTGGGCAGCGCGAACCGCTTGCCGGGAGTCCCGGCCCCCAGCAGGAACTGCCCCATCGACGCGGCGAACCCGAGGGCGAGGGTGGACACGTCGTTGGGGATCACGCGCATCGTGTCGTAGATCGCCAGGCCGGCCGTGACCGAACCCCCGGGACTGTTGATGTAGAGGCTGATGTCGGCGCGTGGGTCGCGGGCGGACAGGAGCAGGAGCTGGGCCGTGATCCGGTTGGCGATGGGGTCGTCGACCTCCGCCCCGAGGACGATGATCCGCTGGTGGAGCAGCTGCATCGACAGCTGGTCGTCCAGCGCTGCTGGTGCGAGTGTGTCGGTCATGCCACCAGCGTGGGCCCCGTCGCCGCGGACTGCGGCACGACTCTGCCGCAGGCGGATTCGCCTGCGGCAGAGCGGCGCGGTCATCGCACGAGAAACGCGAGCAGCGCCTCGTTGAACTCCTGCGCGTGGCTGGTGTTGAAGCCGTGCGGCGCGTCCGGCACCGCGATGAGGGTCGAGTGCGGGATCGCGGCCGCCGTCCGCCGGCCGGACCCGCCGAACGGGACGGTCGCGTCACGCTCGCCGTGCAGGACGAGCGTCGGCACGGTGACGGCGGCGAGGTCCGGGCGGAAGTCGGTCGTGGCCCAGGCCCGCATCGCCTCGAGGGCGCCGTGCTCGTCCGAGAGCCGGCACTGGTCGAGCGCGGTCCGGAGCACGTCCTCGCCCACGGTGAGCTCGCCGTCGACGGAGAAGAAGCCGGTCATGAACGTCCGGAAGAACGCGTCGCGGTCGCGCTGGTACCCCTCCTCGAGCTCGGCCGCCAGGTCGCGGGTCAGCGGCCCGTCGGGGTTGTCCGGTCCCCGCAGGAGGTAGGGCGTGACGGCGGCGGCGAGGACGACGCTCTGCACGCGCTCGGTCCCGTGGCGCGAGAGGTAGCGAGCCACCTCGCCGCCGCCCATCGAGAACCCGACGAGCGTCACGTCCCGCAGGTCGAGGGCCTCCAGGACGCCGTGGAGGTCGTCGGCGAAGGTGTCGTAGTCGTAGCCATCGCGCGGCTTGTCGCTGCGGCCGAAGCCCCTGCGGTCGTACGCGACGACGCGAAACCCGGCTCCCGTCAGGGCCGGCACCTGCTCGGACCACGAGTCCGCGTCGAGCGGCCAGCCGTGGAGCAGGACGAGGGGTCGGCCGTCGCCGTCGGAGTCCTGCACGTGCAGCCGCGCGTCGCCGGCCGGCCCGGTCCCGGTGACGTCGGTCATGGTGCTCCTTCGGTCCGGACGGGTGCCTCCGACGTGGTTCGTACCCACTCGTGCACCGGAGACGTGGGGCCGCGACCGACGCGACGGTAGGTTTCGGTCCATGGAAGCCGACGTCGTCGTCGTGGGAGCCGGCCTGGCCGGCCTCGTCACCACCGCGGAGCTCGCGAGGGCGGGCAAGCGGGTGGTCCTGGTGGACCAGGAGGGCGAGCAGTCCCTCGGGGGCCAGGCCTTCTGGAGCTTCGGGGGCCTGTTCCTCGTCGACTCGCCGGAGCAACGCCGCCTGGGCATCAAGGACGGCCTCGAGCTCGCGACGCAGGACTGGATGGGGTCGGCCCAGTTCGACCGCGACGAGGACTTCTGGCCGCGCAAGTGGGCCGAGGCGTACCTGCACTTCGCCGCCGGCGAGAAGCGGTCGTGGCTGCACGACCTCGGCCTCCGCCTCTTCCCCGTCGTCGGCTGGGCCGAGCGTGGTGACGGCCGGGCCGAGGGCCACGGCAACTCGGTCCCCCGCTTCCACGTCACGTGGGGCACCGGCCCCGGCGTCGTCGAGCCGTTCGAGCGCGGGGTGCGGGCCGGGGTCGCGGCCGGGCGCGTCACGCTGGCCTTCCGGCACCGCGTCGACGAGCTCGTCGAGTCCGGTGGGGTCGTGTCCGGCGTCCGCGGGGCCGTCCTCGCCCCGGACGACGCGCCGCGCGGGCGGCCGACGAACCGCGACGTCGTCGGCGAGTTCGAGATCACCGCCCAGGCGGTCGTCGTGACGAGCGGGGGCATCGGCGGCGACCACGACCTCGTCCGCAAGGCCTGGCCCGAGCGCCTGGGTGCCCCGCCGCGGCACATGGTGGCCGGCGTCCCGGCGCACGTCGACGGCCGGATGCTCGGCATCACCGAGGCGGCCGGCGGCCGCGTCATCAACCCGGACCGGATGTGGCACTACACCGAGGGCCTGCGCAACTGGGACCCGATCTGGGACGACCACGGCATCCGGGTCCTGCCCGGGCCCTCCTCCCTCTGGCTGGACGCGACCGGTCGACGGTTCCCGGCGCCGTACTTCCCCGGCTTCGACACGCTCGGCACGCTCGGCCACATCATGCGCTCGGGGCACGACTACTCGTGGTTCGTCCTGACCCAGAAGATCATCGAGAAGGAGTTCGCCCTGTCCGGCTCCGAGCAGAACCCCGACCTCACGGGCAAGGACGTCCGTCAGGTGCTCGGACGCGTCCGCGCCGGGGCGCCGGGGCCGGTCGAGGCGTTCAAGCGGCACGGCGAGGACTTCGTCGTGGCCGACACCCTCGGTGAGCTCGTCCGTGGCATGAACGCCCTGACCGGCGAGGACCTCGTCGACGAGGACCGGTTGCGAGCCACCGTCGTCGCCCGCGACAACGAGGTCACCAACGACTTCGGCAAGGACGCCCAGGTCACGGCGATCCGGGGCGCGCGCCGCTACCGCGGCGACCGGCTGATCCGCGTTGCGACGCCGCACCGGATCCTCGACCCGAAGGCGGGCCCGCTCATCGCCGTGCGGCTCAACATCCTGACGCGCAAGACCCTCGGCGGGCTCGAGACCGACCTGGCCGGACGGGTCATGCGCGCCGGCGGGGAGCCGCTTCCCGGCGTCTACGCCGCCGGCGAGGTGGCCGGCTTCGGTGGGGGCGGGATGCACGGGTACAACTCGCTCGAGGGCACGTTCCTCGGGGGCTGCCTCTTCAGCGGGCGCACCGTCGGACGCTCCGTCGCCGCGGCCCTCTGAGCCGCGGACGCCGCTGGCCCAAAGCGACCCCAGCCCTTATCTTTAGCCCGTGAACCCAGTGCAGGCATCTCCCGGCTCGCAGGCCTCACTGCGAGAAGCCAACCGCCTGCGCGTCCTCGAGGCGCTGCGCGACCACGGTGCGATGACGCAGGTCGAGATCGCCGGGTCGACGGGGCTGTCGCCGGCCACCGTCTCGAACATGGTCAAGGAGCTGGACGCCGCGGGGGCCGTCGAGCTGGCCCCGAGCATCCGCAACGGCCGCCGCGCCGTCCTCGTCTCGCTCGCGACCGGCAACACTCTGCTGGCGGGCATCGCCTTCGGCGACCGCGACGTGCGGGTCGCCGTGGCCACCGGACCCCGCGACGTCGTCGGTCGCCAGCGCATGCCGCTGCCGTCGAACCACAAGGCCGACGAGGGCATGGAGCGCGCCTCCCGCCTCCTTGCCGACCTCGTCGAGAAGGCCGGCAAGACGATGCCGGACGTCAGGGCGGTGGGCGTCGGCATCCCGGCGCCCGTCGACAGCGTCACGGGTCAGGTCGGGTCCGAGAGCATCCTGCCGGGGTGGCGCGGCGTCGAGGTCGCGGACGAGATGAGCGGTCGCATCGGGGCGCCCGTGTCGGTCGACAACACGGCCAACCTCGGTGCCCTCGGTGAGCTGAGATGCGGTGCGCTGCAAGGGGTTTCGGACGGCGTGTTCATCAAGCTGTCGTACGGCGTGGGGGCCGGCCTCGTGCTCGGCGGCGATCTTTTCCGCGGGCACGCAGGCACGGCGGGCGAGATCGGCCACCTCACGATCGACGAGAACGGTCCGATCTGCCGGTGCGGCAACCGCGGCTGCCTCGAGACGTTCATCGGGTCGGCGGCGCTCACGGAGGCCCTGGCCGCCTCGCACGGGCGGCTGACCCTGCGCGACCTCGTGGCCCGGGCGATCGACGGCGACCCGGGCTGCCGTCGCGTCCTCGACGACGCCGGTCGGCACCTCGGGGTGGCGGTGGCGGGCCTCGTCAACCTGCTCAACCCTCAGGTCATCGTGCTCGGTGGCCAGCTCTCGGCGGTCGGGAACCTCATCGCCGAGCCGATGCGTCGGGAGGTCGAGCGCAGTGCCATCCCGAGCGCGGCGGCCTCGCTCGAGGTGCGCCGCTCGGAGCTCGACACCGATGCCGACGTCGTCGGCGCCATCGTCGCAGCGGAGACGCTGCTGGCGTCCCGCCAGGGACTCCCGGTCACAATTACGTCCACGCCTTGAATTCAAGGCTTGACGTCAACCGGGTCGCCACGCTGTACTCGTGTCCGGCCGCACCACGGAGGTTGCCGGCGCAAGAACAAGGGAGTTCCACAAGATGCGTGCTCGCTCGACCCGTCTGGCCGGCCTCGTCCTCGCCGCCGGCCTCGGCATCACCTCGCTCGCCGCGTGCGGCGGCTCCGGCAGCGGCTCGAACGCCGGCAGCAGCGGCGGGGCCGCCGGCAGCGGTGGCGGTGGCGGGAAGAAGATCGCCCTGCTGCTGCCCGAGTCCAAGACCACCCGTTACGAGACCTTCGACCGGCCTCTCTTCGAGGCCGCCGTCAAGGCGTCGTGCGCGGACTGCCAGGTCATCTACAGCAACGCCGACCAGGACGCGAGCAAGCAGCAGCAGCAGGCCGAGGCCGCGCTGACGCAGGGCGCCTCGGTCCTCGTGCTCGACCCCGTCGACGGCAAGGCCGCGGCGTCCGTCGTCGCCAGCGCCAAGAGCAGCGGCGTCCCCGTCGTCGCCTACGACCGGTTCATCGACGGCGCCGACTACTACGTCTCGTTCGACAACGAGACCGTCGGCAAGCTGCAGGCCCAGACCCTCGTCGACCTGGTCAAGAAGGGCGGCAAGACCACCGGTGACCTCGTCATGATCAACGGATCGCCGACCGACCCCAACGCCGCCGACTTCAAGAAGGGCGCCCACAGCGTCATCGACGGCAGCGGCTTCAAGGTCGCCGCCGAGTACGACACCCCGGACTGGAGCCCCGACAAGGCCCAGCAGTGGATGGAGGGGCAGATCGCCGCGGTCAAGGGCAGCCTCGTCGGGGTCTACGCGGCCAACGACGGTACCGCCGGCGGCGCCATCGCGGCCCTCAAGGGTGGCGGCGTCAACCCGCTGCCGCCGGTGACCGGCCAGGACTCCGAGCTCGCCGCCATCCAGCGCATCCTGTCCGGCGACCAGGCCATGACGATCTACAAGCCGATCAAGCCCGAGGCCGAGGCCGCCGCCAAGGCCGCCCTCGCCCTGGCCGCCAAGGAGACGCCGGAGAAGTCCGGCGACTTCAAGGGCATCGCGGCCACGATCCTCGACCCGATCGCCGTCACCAAGGACAAGATCAAGGACACCGTCGTCAAGGACGGCATCTACAAGACTGCCGACATCTGCTCGGGCAGCTTCGCCGCCGCCTGCTCGGCTCTGTCTCTTATACACATCTGACGCTGCCGACGACGGA